>NZ_JBZMXT010000007.1:0-63638 GCF_058506495.1 Methyloceanibacter sp.
AGCTCTTGGGCGCGCCACACGAGGAGGGCCAGGAACCAGAAGATAACGATCGGGACGAGAATAGCCGCTGTCGACGATAGAACCGCTGCCGCCGTGCTGCTCGAGTCGGAAATCACGCCGAAGGCGAAGAAGCCTCCGAGAATGAACCAAGCGATTGAAGCACCCAGCGCGATCAGAAACGGCGTGCGCGCAGGACGCTGCTGGAGCGCAAAAATCAGACCGCCTATGGACGGGATGTCGTCGTTCGCAGGTGCTGAAAGCCGACGCTGCGGCGGAGGACCCGCGGGACGCCGCGTCCGAGAGAGATGCTTAGGCGAGGGGGCGGCGCTTGCACCCTTCGTTGCGTCTGCGGTGCCTTCGTCCGATTGAGGTGCCTTGAGCGGCAGCGTCTTCGCCTCTGCTGCGGCCTGCTCCTTATCTTCCGACTCAGGCTCTTCCCGCTTCTTGGCTGCATCGTCTCGCGGCTCATCCCCGCGACGCTGTTCGGCTTTGAGCCGGTCGGCCAGCGAAGAACGGCGGGGCAGTGTCGGCGTATCTTTCTCGTCTTCTTCCGGCACGCCCCCCATCATGGCCTCGAGGGGTTCCGTTGCCTTTTCATTCTCGTCGGTTGTTTCCTTTTCCGGGGCCGACTTCGCTTGTTCCTGCGCCATTACGCGTTCCTCGCAGCACTTGATACTCAAATTAGGAGAAGTTTATGCCTTCCGACACAAAGCACGCCACGTGGCGGGGCATCGCATTCAAGGGAGACTACCTTTCGTCCGGCCTAACCTAACCGCAGGGTCCCCAATGCTTTTTCCCCCTCATGTCAACATCGTTAACGAATTCTTAGCAATAAACAAAGCTGAATCGATTGCTTGGGTTAACGGCCGATAACTCATTATAAAGAAAGAATATTCCGTAGGCCAGCACCGCGAATCGCCTATAGTTAACCCGTGGCCTAATGTTAATGACGCAGACCTCAGTTGCGCAGGGGACACACAGAGTAGCCTTGAAGCAACGAATTTGCGCCAAAAGCTCAACGTTGCTGACGATTTTTGGCAAGTTTCGGTCGTGAGCCACTAGTCAAATGGAGTGTCGCTATGGCGGCTGAGCGTGCGCGATGTGTCTCCTCTGAGGGGTCAGATGCTATTGGCGAGGTCACGCCGGTCGATATGGCGCATCTAGCGCTCTACACGCTGGGGGATGCAGCGCTTGAGCGCGAGGTGCTCGAGTTGTTTTGCACCCAGTCCGTTTCCTATCTCGACCAGCTTCGCGCGGCTACGTCGCACAAGGCATGGTATCAGGCAGCTCATGCGCTGAAGGGATCGGCACGCGCGGTGGGCGCTTGGCGGCTGGCTCGAGCCGCTGAATATATCGAGGCGCTGAGGGAAGATAGTCCGCCAGAGCTGCGCGCGGCGCAGATCCAGGAGCTGGAAGCCTCACTCCAGGAAGCGGCGGCTTTCGTGGCTAGCCTGAGCGATGCAGGCCGCAAATAGCGGACCGGTGCCTTCTTGTCGCAAGTCTCTGGTATCGACAGAACAATTGCCCTATAGAGCACCGTCCGATTACGGGAAGGATATCCCGGGTCGGACAATCTGCCGGGCACAGTGACAATCGACGCCACAGGCCCGAATTCCGAAATGCGACGTCGTCTCCAAGCCCTCCTAACTCATGGCCAAGATTACCTTCATTCAACCGGATGGAACCGAAAACACGGTCGAGGCCGAACCTGGCATGACCTTGATGGAAGCTGCGGTGAAGAATTCGGTGCGGGGAATTGCGGCCGAGTGCGGCGGCGCCTGTTCTTGCGCAACATGCCACGTTTACGTGGAAGAGGCATGGCGTGAGGCGACAGGTGAGCCCGATGCAATGGAAGAAGATATGCTCGATTTCGCATTCGACGTCCGTCCTTCGAGCCGGCTGTCTTGTCAAATCAAGCTGACCGAAAAGCTAGACGGGCTCGCGGTTCGGATTCCAGAAAAGCAATTCTGAGGCATTATGTCAGTAGACGTCATTAAGACCGATGTTGTCATTATCGGTGCGGGGCCAGTCGGGCTCTTCGCCGTGTTCGAGCTTGGACTGCTCGACGTTAAGTGTCACGTTATCGATATTCTCGATCGCCCAGGTGGTCAGTGTGCGGAGCTTTATCCCGAGAAGCCAATATACGATATCCCTGCTATTCCGGTCGTGACTGGCCAGCAGCTCACGGATCAGCTCATGGAGCAAATTGAGCCATTCGGTCCCGAGTTTCACTTTAGCGAGCGAGTCGACGTTATCGAGAAGACCGGAGACGGCTTTCGGCTCGTCACTGACGCCGGAACGCCATTCGAGTGTAAAGTGATCGTTATCGCTGCAGGCGGTGGTTCATTCACACCGAAGCGGCCACCGCTGCCAGGTATAGAAGCCTACGAAGACACATCGGTTTTTTACTCCGTCCGCAAAATGGATGCGTTCAGGAACAAGGACGTTCTCATTGTGGGCGGTGGAGATTCTGCTCTCGACTGGACACTAAACCTACAACCCGTGGCCAAGTCTTTGACGTTGTTGCATCGGCGGTCGGATTTTCGCGCGGCGCCGGCCTCCGTTCAGAAGATGATGGAGCTCGTTGACGGCGGAGATATTTCTTTCAAGCTGGGTCAGGTCACCACGCTCCATGGCGACAACGGCCAATTGACGGGCGTTACGGTGAAATCACCCGACGGTTCCACGTTCGAGCAAGAGACCGAGGTCATGTTGCCATTCTTTGGGCTGACGATGAAACTTGGGCCGGTCGCGAACTGGGGGCTCAATCTCGAAGAGAACCTTATCCCGGTGGACACGGAAAAGTTCGAGACGAGCGAGCAGGGCATCTTCGCCATTGGGGACATCAATACCTACCCAGGTAAGCTAAAGCTGATTTTATCAGGCTTTCACGAGGGAGCGCTGATGGCGCAGGCCGCACATCGCATTATTTTCCCCGACAAGAAGCTCATCTTCCAATACACGACGTCGTCGTCGAGCCTGCAGAAGAAACTTGGTGTGAAATAGAGCCGCTCGGTCGCTTGGAAAGCAGAAAGCCGCTACGCCAAGGACCGGTAAACAGCCACGGTGTGCAGACTCAAAACGCTCAGCTTGATCACATCAACTTGTGTTGGTTCAACCCGCGCGAAAACGCCGCTGGCATCGACTAGGTCGATCGCGATCGGATCGATCAGCACAAGGTAGAGCCGACGGGGCTTCATCCGATAGGCCCTCACGATGTTTTTGAGCACCTCGGCGAAGACTTCACGGTCGAATGGGTTGAAGAAGTAGTGCACCGAAGCTCCTTCAGGCGGACCGACCTGCACAGCGTCGTCCAAAATGCACTCAACATTGCGACATCGCATTTTCGAACGCGGATACTGCGCTATGTTCATCTCCGCATTGTCGTGAAGTTCCTCGGCGAACTCGACACCGGCCACCGCCGCGAAGGGACGCTCTGCAGCCAGTAGCATGGCGCGGCCTTTACCAGCGCCGTAGTCCACAAAGGTGAAACCCGACAGGTCCTCAGGAATCTGATTAAGAGCCCAGTCGAAAACCTGGCAGGGGACTGGACGATAGTCGTGCCCATACGTACGGTTCGGGCTCGCAATCGTCAGAGTTGACAGGGCTTCGGGGTTTTTCGTCGATACAAAGAAAAGTTGTTCCCGTGGAGCGTCGAAGACGCGTTCGTGGAGCTTGCGCAGTAGCGACTGGTGCTCCGCTTTGAGCCTGTCAAATAATTCACTGGCAGTCGGGATCTTTTGCTCAGCTTTGGATTTTGGGGCTGCGGGTGTTGCAGTCTTCTCCACCGGCGCAGAAGGGTTTGGAGGTGTCGCAGCCCTTACCGCGTCATTCGTTGTCGACTGATCCGCATGAGCTGGTTGCGCGGAGCTCGGTATCGGAGGTGGCACTTGAGTCGAGGCTGACACTGGGGGCTGATATCCAGACTTCTGGGCAATTTCCGCCATGCGCTCCGCGAGCCGTCCGCGGATTGTACCTTTCGTAGTGTCGGCAGCCGCAGCTGTTGCTCGCCTCCCGACGGCCGCTGAGTCGACGGTCGTCGCCGCGCCCTGCTCTTGAACAGGCTCAGCAACGCCCCGCTCCGCCGGTTGTGAACCGCGGGTTACGGCCGTCATCAGAAGGACCCCCCTTTCGCGCAAAGATTGGGCAGAGCCGTTTTACAAGCAAGTATTCATGCGGAGTCAAGGTTAACGGTACCCGTCCAAGTTGCCAAAGAAATATGGTATCCTATTGATTCGTTGGGAAGACTCCGGCGCGGCGCTATTTCGAACCGAGGCGTTGAGGATTAAGTCGTGCAGACCGAAGATTTCTATGACTCCATCAAACTCGGCCTTGTTGCGATGGTACCGAGGCTTCAGCGATTCGCCGATGTGCTCGCTGGGGGACGCGATGCAGGGCACGGCCTATTGCGACGGTCCCTGCATCACATGCTTGCGCAGCAACATCGCTATCAGCGCGGGACCTCGCTCGATGTATGGGCCTTTGGTGAGATTTACCATCAATGGCGGCAAGAGCTGAGCGGCGAGTCTGATCCCATGTCGTTAGCCAAGATCGACGACGTCGCATTCGGTGCGCTGTTCGATGACGCCGAAACAGGTTATCGCGACGAACCCATTGTCACCTTTCTCGTTGCATTGCCGCCTCAACAGCGGCTCACACTGCTGCTCGTCTATGGCGAAGGCTTGGAGCATGAGGACGCGGGCCGGATCCTCGATGTTTCGCCGGAGATGATCGCCGCGCGGCTCATTCGTATGAGTACATCCTTGGCGGATCGACTTAGCGATCGCCCGCCAGCACAGGCCGCCGCGATTGTCGAAACGCTATATCCCGAGGGGCATAGAGCTACATCATGACCGAACTCAGCGACGAACTTTTGGTGGCGTACGTGGACGGCCAGCTTGCACGCAAGCAAACACGTGCCATCGACAGGGTTCTTGAAGAGGATGATGTCTTAAACGCGCGTGTGATAGCTTTGAAGCATGCGCACGCGCGGCTCGAAGCGGCGTTTGAGGCTATTCTTGCCGGAGAGGAGGCGGAGATCTCAACGATCGTGGCCGAACCGCTGGATGATGGCTTTTGGGTGCCATGGAGGACATTCAAAATAGCCGCCGCCACGGCTGGGGTCTTGATTGCGCTGGCGCTCGCGGTCCTCGGCTTTGGATGGCCTTTGACGGTACCGAGCATAGGAAGTGCCCCTGGTGTCGGTGCCGTGCCAAGCGTGGCATCGGTTCCTGATCAGGTGGAGATTCAGGTTTCTCCGAAACCAGCGACAAGTCCCTGAGCTTTTGGTCTCTCTGTTGCTACTTAGAACGTCCGGAAATCTCCTGCGAGAAACCGGTTCAATTCTGGACGTATTTCGTCGACGCGTTCTTTTGTGCAGTAGTTGGCGTTTTCCTTGGCGCGGGCGGTCGTCGACTCGAATGAGTAGTCATAAGCCCTCTGGATGTCGTCCATCCTTTTTCGGTTCGCCCCGTAGGATTGCTCGAACAGAAAATAGCTCGCGCGCAATTGCGTTGGATTGAACACAAATCCGCATTGTGAGGCGCGCGCCGAAACCCAGGCAACGCGGGTAGGACGATCGTTCGGACCAGGCTTTTTCGTGAAGCCTGGAAAGCCGTTTTCTTTGCGTCCGCCGCTCCAAAGCCCGCCCATGTTCGTGTCAGTGCCTGCTTCAGGGCCACTATTGCTGCTGCCACCCCCAATGGAACTCGTCGTGCCGCAGCCAGCAAGCGCGCCAAGGATCAACAGGGCCGCGGCCACCCCGGTGAGGCGTCGGGATTGTTTCTTGAACCTCAGATGCATGACGGCGCGATCTTATCGACGGCATGCGAGCAGCTAAAGGGGAGAAAACGAGAGCAGAAACAAGGAAAGGCGGAGCTTTGTCGGCCCCGCCTCCCTGTTGCGATGTCGAACCACCCGCCCGTTCGGGAGGTCTGGTCGGCGCCGCGGGACCTTTCGGCCCCTCGGACACGTTCTCGGCAGCAAGGTTTCCCACGAATGGGCTCCCTTAGAGCCGATGCCGTGCCCTGACCACGGCCCTTATTTATCGTCGCGTTGCTACGACGCGGCTCCCGCTTCGGCCAAGCTAGAGCCATTCAGCGGTGGGATCAGTGGCGCGAAACACTCTGCCGGTATCACCTCACGGTACTGCGGTGACCCCGCCAGACCGTAGAATTTCGCGTCTACCTTTCCCGCCGCCTTCAGCCACCCATGGCCTGGATGACCTCGGGCTTGCCTTGCCCTAACGAGTGTGCCGCCGTTTCCCGGCGCCTTTGGATTTCTCCATCGGCCCCTTCCACAACCGGCCAACCCGCCATATCGAGACTAAACGATTGTTTCCTTGTTGCAGCAGGTCTGAGCGGCTTTTCCCCGCAATCCACTGAGG
The DNA here is from genome assembly GCF_058506495.1 of Methyloceanibacter sp. Lineage (NCBI taxonomy): Bacteria > Pseudomonadati > Pseudomonadota > Alphaproteobacteria > Hyphomicrobiales > Hyphomicrobiaceae > Methyloceanibacter > Methyloceanibacter sp. The sequence continues at coordinate 6,386 of NZ_JBZMXT010000007.1, forward strand.
TTGCCTTAAGCCTTATTGAATCAGCGCTTTAGCAATGCACAGGGAGACCGAGTGTTGCAGCGCTGTCGCTGCTCGCAAAAAATGCTCGCGACCTGTGTACTGCGCCGTTTTTCTGACCTGGTCGCGCCCTTATGCTAGGCTTAAGGCAGGGGGACGTACTAGCGTATGCAGCGGGCTAAGGATAATGCGTTTGCCGAGGCATCGTGCGGGGAAGCTTCGTTCGCGTTCGCAGCGGACCGATCTAAACCTCGGAGTGCGGCAGATCTCAAATGGGCCGAGCGATCGCGAAGGCTGAAACTTCGTGTCAGAATCCTTGGGCTTCGCGCGACAGGTTTAATGCTCCGCTTTATCGGCTTCGCGCTCCGCGCGGTACGGCTTGCGCTCCGAGCTGTCTGGCTTAGCGCCGAAGCCGCGCATTTGCCGCGTATTGCTCCCCGCCTCGTTGCCGCAAGCGCGGTTGTAGTGCTCATGTTGCTCACGCTGTCGCTGCCACGCGGGGACGATGCCCGCATGTTGGCCTCGATAGAGTTGAACCTCGGACATCGCAATGCAGGTGTTACCGCCGACGCAAGTGCAGAAAAGATTCTGATCGAGCGTGCGGTGCCGGCCGTTCCACCGTTAGCTGATGTTGCCGCAGCTACTCCGCTTGTGGAGTCGCCTGAGCCGGAAGCAGCCAAAACAGAACAGCAGGAGGAAGAGCCGAATCTAGCCGGCCTTGCCGATATTCCCGAAAACCTCATTGCAGAGCGGCCCAAGCGAAACGGCGACCGCGATCGCCGCAAACCATCCTTCGCAGCATACTCGGAGACACGTGAGAACCTTCCTTGGAACGCTGTCGAGCCGGTTGTTTTTACCCCGATGGGTCCAGGTCAGCAGCAAAAGGCAGGGAGCCCAGCACCGCAGGCCGTGGTCTCCGCTTCGCCTCAGCCCGCAGTCGCTGATATCGGCAACTGGATGAAGGGAAAGGCAACCAAGATCATGGGGGCGTCACGTACAAAGCCGCTCTACCATTTTGTTGTCTGGGTTGAACCGCCCAAAGCAATGCAAGCGCATGTGGCGGGGGTATCCTATGACTTTAGTTCACCAGCGGTGATGCCTCAGTCTCAAGCATCCAGCGATCGTGACAGCGGGTTCAAGATTAATGCAGCGGGCCTCGCTTGCGCCGATCAGATCACCGTAACGCTGCGCTTCAAGGACGGCCGCGTTGAGAAAACGAGTATCGACGGCTGCGAACTCTTCAATAAGGCATAAGCGTCTAGCTGAGCCCAGCGACTTCGGCGACCAGTTCGCGAAAACGTGGGCGCTGCTGTTCGAGATAGGGCAGAGGACGGCATACGTCGATCGTAGCAATGCCGATCCTTGTCGTCAGTGCTCCGTTGAAAACGCCCTCCCCAAGTTTGCTCGAAAGCCGAGCCGTTAGTCCGTGCCCCACTAGCTGCTGGATGACATCGTCGCCTAGTGCGATTCCGCCAGTCAGTACGATATGGGTCACGACCATGCGCGCAAGTTTCATGAGCGAAAAGAAGCCCGGCCGCGCCCCGTAAAGCGTGGCGAGCTTGCGCAGCATGCGCAAGTTCTGCGCCGCTACGAACAGCATGTCGACGAGCGCATTGGGACTGATCGCGGTAACGACAGAGACACGTTTGGCAGACGAGGCGACGATGCTGCGCGCAACTGGATCGAGTGGCGCGATTAGCGAGCGCTCGCTTAAACGCAAGAGTTCTTCTGCGTCCATGATGTCGTGCTCGTGCCCGGCCAGACGCTGCATGCCCCAAGCCAGATCTTCCCGGCCGCGATAGAATCGCTTGAGGCGCCGTGTCACATCGACAGCAAGCGGTTTGTCGTTTTGACGGGCTGCGCTGTCCGCCTCGTGGCGAATTTTGTCGAGGCGCCCAAGCCGCATGAGACCGACAAGTTCGCGCAGGATGATCATGAGCAGTGCAAGGAGGACCAGGCCCAGCAGGACCACGGCAGCCCAGCCGATCCAATCGTCTCGCGCGATCAAAGCGAGGACATAGTCGTAGAGCCAGATCGATGCGAGGAGGCCTATCAGGCCACCTAAAGCGCTAAGAAAGATGCTACCCCAGCGCAAGCCGCGCTCCAGGCCAGGCAGGCTCGAAATCTCGGCGTCTGTCTTCGTCGCTTTGGGAACATTCTCGGGCTCGGGCGGCATCGCGATCTCGACGTCTTCCACCCGAAACGACGCAGGCTTGCGCCCAGACTCCTTGACTGTCGTCGATGCAGCTTTCGTCATGCCAAACGGTCTCCCAGCAGAACCTGCATGGCGCGGTCTAGTCTGATGTTAGGAAAAGGCGCAAAGCCTCCCGAGGGCAGAGGTTGCGGATCAGGCGGCCGAAACCGAATGAAGCGCACATCGGCGTCTCCGGTCTTCCAGCCGGTCATTGCCATTTCTGGATCCTCGGGCAGGTCGCCTGGAAAAATGGCAAAGGCCTCGGTTCCGTCGAACTTGCGACGCCCCACTTTTTCGCCGGGCAGCGGATAGCCGACAATACAAGGCAGGGTTTCGCCATCCTTCTTAGCTTCGGCCTCACGGGTCGCACGAATGGCGGCCATCGCCAGCACCTTGACGTCGGATCCGCCTCGTTGTGCCGTCTTTAGGGCGTCGTCGGCGAGTAGGGAAAGGATCGCCTCAAGCCGGTCATGACTTTCGTGATGGAGCCGGTCGGCCTTAGTTGCTGCGAGCACGATACGGTCAATGCGCGGATAGAATAGGTTCGACCAGAGGCTGTTTGAGCCGGTTCGGTAGCACTCCAAAATCTCTCGCATGGCCCGCTCCAGCTCCGTCATCGCGGTCGGTCCTCCATTGAGCGCAGAGAGGACGTCCACCAATACGATCTGCCGGTCGAGCCGTGCAAAATGATCGCGAAAGAACGGGCGGATAACGTGCCGCTTGTAGGCTTCGTACCGGCGCTCCATGAGCGACCAAAGTGTATCTCTTCCAAATCCATCTTCTGTCTTCGTATCCAGCGGCGCGAATGTAAGTGCCGGAGAACCTTCCAAGTCGCCGGGCATCAGAAAGCGCCCCGGCGGCATAGTTGACAGGGCGTACTGATCGGCGCGAGCCCCATGAAGATAGGCTTTGAACAACTCCGACAGGGTCGCCGCTTGGCCCTCGTCTGCCGGTCCTGCAGGATCGGCCTGCGACAGAGCTAATTGCCAGTCCTTGGCTGCAGGGTTTCTCTTTACGTCATGTGCGTGTGCCACCGCATCTCTAGACCATTCCGCATAGGAGAGATCGAGCAGCGGCAGATCGAGCAACCACTCCCCAGGGTAGTCGACAATGTCGATATGCAGGCGTTCACGGCCGAATTGACGCTTCCAGAACTTCGTCGACTCATACTCAATTGTAAGCCGCAATTGACTGATGCGGCGCGTACTTTCGGGCCAGGTAGGCGGCGTCGAAGCGAGGTCGGCCAGGTGCTTCTCATATTCGAAGCGAGGAACGATCTCGTCTGGTTGCGGCTCGAGATACGCGCGCAGCAGGCGGCCCTCCGCCGCTGCGTCGAAGAAGGGAAGCCGCCCCCCCGAGATGAGGTTGTGCACGAGTGCGGCTATGAAGACCGTCTTGCCGGATCGCGCCAAGCCGGTTACCCCCAGCCGAATGGTTGGCGTAACGAGGCCGGATGCGTAGTCCCCAAGGTTGCGGACGGCATCGCCAGCGGCATCTGTATAGTTCCAAAGGGGCACGCTTCGGGTTTATCCCTTTATTGCGGTGTCTAGAGCGGCTTGAAGTAACGGGCAACCGGCCATTGTCGATACCCGTGCGACCTATAGATTTGGCGGGCCGGCTCGTGTCCAGCGTCACCGACCGTCTCAACCATGACCATCTTCATCCCACAATCACGAACCTTACACTCTCCGAAAGTCATCAGCATACGTCCAATACCTTGTCGCTGTCGCTGGGGCGATACCGCCAGGATATGGATTTCGCCCATTTCGTCTTCAGGATGAATTCGGATTCCGATAAAGCCAGCAATGTTCTCATGTTGATGCGCCAGCCAGACCGTTTCGGGCTCGTCGTCGAGCAGCGCTTTCACGTCCGCAGTCTGCCGCGCCTTCCACCCACGGGGGTAAAAGGCGTCGTACATGAACCGCGGAACCTCATTTTCCGTTTTTTCGAATACCGGGGCCCACGCGGCGATTGAAAGCCCCACCACCGCATGCCGAAATTCCGGGCGGTAAGCGATGATGTCAAGTTCGCTCATATGTCGGACTCGCTTGGCTGCGCTTTCATCTTTACAGCAGTTGTACAAATCCCGCTAACCACCGTGAGCAGCAAGCCGTCACTGCTCAACAAATGGGCCGGTCATGCATGCGACAGGATTTGTTCGCTCAACGACCGGGTAAGAGCGTCTGCGGCATCAAATTCTGCATCTGTCAACAGCGAGTCCGTCTTGACTTGCCAACGCGGTTCCGTAAATACGGGGCTGTCTGATCGGGGGGTCGACATGATGAGCGAGCGTCAGCTCGAAGACGAAGCCAATTAGAACGGAATGCGCTTGGAATGACTCTAATGGCAGCTGCGAATAAGACTAAGTCCCTCCCGGAAGGCTACGCCCCGTCTGAAGACGAACCGTTCATGAACGATTCGCAGCGGGCCTATTTTCGCCGGAAGCTTCTCGATTGGCGCGATGAAATTATGCGATCGACCAAAGAGACGTTGGAGCATCTCCAGAACGATTCGGAACAGCACGCCGACATAGCAGACAGAGCGACGTCCGAGTCGGAACGCGCATTGGAGCTGCGCGCGCGCGACCGCCAGCGCAAGTTGATCGCGAAGATCGACGAAGCGCTTGGGCGCATTGACGAGGGGACCTACGGCTATTGTGAAGAGACCGGCGAGCCTATCAGCCTCAAACGCCTCGCTGCGCGACCGATCGCGACCCTCAGCGTCGAGGCGCAAGAGCGGCATGAGCGGCGCGAGCGGGTCTACCGCGACGAGTAGGCTTTCACACGGCTGATAGCGGCTTTGTGACACTTTCGAGCGCCTTTCGTTCAGCATCCACGCCGTAGCGCGCCACGACCAACGCCGCCGCCAGCATCAATGCCGCTCCGAACAGATAGCCCCCGAAGAGGCTGAAGCGAGACCCTGTGTCGATCAGGGCACCGAACAGGAAGGGCGCGCTTACACCGCCAATTCCGGTCCCCACCGCATAGAAGAAGGCGATCGCGAGCGCACGAACCTCTAGCGGAAAGGTCTCGCTGACGGTGAGATACGCGGAGCTCGCGGCAGCGGAACCGAAGAAGAAGATCACGGTCCAGGCGAATGTCTGCCACGCGGCAGACAAGATACCTGCGGCGAAGAGTGCGCCCGTCAAGGCAAGCAGCAGGCCAGAAATCGCATAGGTGCCGGCGATCATGGGGCGGCGTCCCACCGTGTCGAATAGGCGCCCTAAGAGCAAGGGACCGAGAAAGTTGCCTGCCGCAAATGGAAGCAGGTACCACCCAACCTGACTTGCTTCGATCCCATAGAAGTCCGTCAGCACCAGTGCATAGGTGAAGAAAATTGCATTGTAGAAGAATGCCTGCGAGGCCATTAGCGTAAGTCCCACAAGCGTCCGCTGCCTGTGCAGGTCAAACAGGGCATGCCAGACTTCGCGAAGCGGGGTATGGCTCCGCGTCTGAATACGAATAGCGGGCTCTTCACCATCCGGGACATTGTGTCCATGACTGCGGTGATGGTCTTCGATCTTGTCGAGGATCGCGTGTGCTTCGTCCGCGCGTCCATGGGTCATCAGCCAACGCGGGGACTCCGGGATCCATCTTCGCATGATGACGATGCCAAGACCGAGAACAGAACCGATAAAGAAGGCCGCGCGCCAGCCTATGTCCGGCGGTAGAAAGTCGGGATCCAGCAAGATGATCGAACCGGCCGCGCCAGCGCCAGCGCCGAGCCAGAAGCTGCCATTGATGGCGAGATCCGTATGGCCTCGATAGCGTGCGGGAATGAATTCTTGGATTGCGGAGGCAATGGCCGTGTACTCGCCGCCGATCCCGGCTCCGGTCAAGAAGCGAAAGAGTGCGAAGCTCCAAAAGTTCCAGGAGAAGGCGGTAGCGGCGGTTGCAACGAGATAGACACCAAGCGTGATCACGAAAAGTCGCTTGCGGCCGAGCCGGTCGGTTAGCCAGCCAAACAAAAGAGCCCCCATTACAGCACCGGCCAGATAGAAGCTGGAGGCAAGGCCGACCTCCGCGTTGCTGAGTTGAAGAACCGGGCTTTCCTTAAGCGCACCGGCCACGGCCCCAGCGACGGTAACCTCTAGCCCGTCGAGGACCCAGGTAATGCCAAGGGCGAGGACAATCAGCGTATGAAAACGGCCCCAGCGCAAGCGGTCGAGCCGTCCGGGTATGGATGTCTCGACAACGCCGTTCTTGGGGCCAGAGCTCATGAATCTTCCGTTGGCTCTGAACTGTTTCCTGGGCGCGGCAGGATCGGAAAGTCGAAATAGGTATCGGGGTAGGGCTCGGGCTGGAACGTGAAGTGCCAGAACTCCTTTGGATAGTTTTGGAAACTATGACGGGCCATCACGTCCAGGAGAAGCTGCCGATTCTGCGCCTCCAGTGGGGTCAGTCCCATCGTGATCGTGTTGGCCTTGAGGTCGAAACAGTCGAATGCTGTACCCATGTCGACGCTGTTGTCGGATGGATCGCTCTCGGTACAAGGCTCAGCTTTGCTGGAGCCATCCGTAACCGGCGAGGGTTCGGAACCGATCGGAATAATGGTCAAGTCCATCGTGGCTCCACGCGAGTGGCCCGATCGGGTGGCGATATATTTCGGGAAAAGGTCGCTCTTTGAAAGATTGGGATAGTGGCTCTGCTTCGCGATTGGGTCGTCCAGTTCTGAGGACCACTCCACGAACGCCGCGACCGCCTGCGCAGGTCTGTAGCAATCGTAGACCTTGAGCGAGTAGCCCATGGTCTTCAACTCCGCTTGGACCGCCCTGAGGGCCTCTGCCGCCTCGCGAACGAGGACGCATTCCGGGGCGTCGTAGCCGGGGACGGGACGACGCGTGAAATTGTTGCGGCCGGCATATCGCATATCTTGTTGGATCGTAGGATCCACGTCGCGCAGATAGACGAAGCTGTCAGGCATAGGGTTCTTTGGCGAACCAGAAGCGCTCATCGTGTTTCCCAAGCCAATGGCGGCCATGGTCAGTAAAACCCGGGCCATACTTTTGTGTCTGAACATCCGACGAGAATTTCAGCCGTCTATGACGGCGTCAATACGCGCAAAAAAACTCCCCGCTGAAGGCGGGGAGTGGAGAGTGTTTGGGGGACTGACAAGACTGGCTTAGCCAGTCGGTGTCGGACCATTAGCAGGGAACTGCCGGCGATCTCACGGTTGACGAATAAAGTTACCGGCGTGGCTAAATTCGCTTGCCCTCATGGGCCGCCGAAGGATCGAGTGTTAACGCTAACGCAAGTGCTGGGGGACCTCAAGGAAAACTCGCCGTTGCAAAACTGCAACAGTCAACAAAAAATATCTATCTAAACCTGAGGGTTGGCCCGAATCCGGCAACGTCCATGGTGCGGTTTTTTCCGGAAATCAGGTAGCCTCGTGGGAGTTGCCTCAGAGCTGAACAGCGGCTGATTCCTGCGCAGGCTGCCGGAACGACAGGGGGGTCACAAATCCTCAGGCTCTTCCGGACCGCACTGGCCCGCTACACGCGGGAGACCGAGGCCAGGTTGGAAGCCCGGGTTGCCGTCTCGCGTTTAAGACAATCTCCGGCCAACCCAACTCGAATCGGTTACTTTCTCACGCCATGTCAGATATCGATGCGCCAATGCGTTACGTGGAACCTATGACGGATCGGCCGAGCCGTGAGGGCAGTATCACGCTCGTTGTGCTGTTGGCGCTGGCTCTTGCCGCCGCTGCAGTTGGGCTTGCTGTGGTCAGCCGCGAGGTTGCCGAGCCCTTCGTGCTTGCAATTCTCGGCGTGCTCGCTGTCGTGGGTGTCTTTTGCCTTTTCGCCGGCGCGGTTGGCATCCTGCATTTTGGCCAGCGCCCAGAGCGGAACGATTTGACCAAGGCCTTCGTGGACAATCTGCCGAACGGAGCATTGATTGGAGATGCTTCGGGGCGCGTCTACTACGCGAACCAGGCCTATCGCGACCTTCTCGGCCTTGATGCCGAGGCGCCGGTCCCGGCGCCCGACCGCGCCTTCGGCGGAAACCCGTATTTGGCCGAACCGATCTTCCGGCTTGCGCGTGCTGCGCAGCAGGGACGCGCGCTAAAGGAAGAATTCCGCCTGCCGCCGCCCGGAGACTTGGAGGACGAAACGAGCATCGAACCGCGCTGGTTCTGCATATCCGTCCAGCCAATGCCGCCGGACTCGGGCTCGGGCAAAAAAGCGCCTCTCACGGTCTGGCAAGTCAACGAGGTGACGCAAGACCGTATTCAAGACGAGCGGAATTTTGAGAAGGTCCAGGCCGCGATCGATTATCTCGACAACGCGCCGGCCGGCTTCTTCACTGCGGATCCGAACGGCCGTGTCGAGTATCTAAATGCGACACTCGCGCGGTGGCTCAAGCTTGATCTAACCGAAATGGCGGGCCGACCGCTCAGGCTCAGCCAGATTATGTCCCAAGACAATGCCGCTCTTTTGGCCAGCGCAGGCCGCGGCGAAAGTCAAGGGACGCCGCAAAGCGGCATAAGGCGTTTTGACATTGATCTGCTCGTGGCCGACGGGATGAAGTTGCCTGTCCGCGTGCTTCATCGTCTGCCGCGGGGCAACCAACTCGCGCATGTTCTGACCCTTAGTCGCGAACAGGAAGAAGCCCAAGACGCGGGTGTTGCCGAGCTGCGGTATACTCGGATCTTCCAGTCGTCGCCATTCGCCATTGCGACCTTGAACGCAAGTGGCGCCGTCACGGGAACCAACACGGCATTCTCGCGGCTGTTCGGCACTGGCGCTGATCCCAGCCCCGGCAAAACGAAGCTCGAAGACCTTGTTGACGAGGGGAACCGGCGGACGGTTCGGCAGGCGCTCGAAGCGGCCATAGCAGGGCAGCGGATGATCGACGCGGTCGATGTGACCTTTGCCGGCTCCCAACCGCGGAGCGGACGCATCTATCTCAGCTCCCTTGCCGGTAGCAACGAAAAGGGCGACGCCGCGATCGCGTATGCGCTGGACACGACCGAACAGCGCGCGCTGGAGGCTCAATTTGCTCAGAGTCAGAAGATGCAGGCGGTGGGCCAGCTTGCCGGCGGTATCGCGCACGACTTCAACAATATGCTCACCGCCATCATTGGTTTCTCAGATTTCCTTTTGATGAACCACCGGCCTACCGATCCGGCGTTCCAGGACATCATGAACATAAAGCAGAACGCGAATCGGGCTGCCGGTCTTGTTCGTCAACTTCTAGCGTTCTCCCGCCAACAGACTCTTCGTCCGCAGGTTTTGCAGCTCGGGGACGTGTTGTCGGACTTGTCTATACTGCTCGACCGGCTGTTGGGCGAGAACGTCGAACTCACCCTGGATACGGCGGGAGATCTTTGGCCAGTCAAGGCGGATCTTCATCAGTTCGAGCAGGTCATCATTAACCTTGCTGTGAATGCCCGCGACGCCATGCCAGAGGGCGGCAAGCTGACGATCCGCACGGCGAACGTGGAAGAGGATCAGTCACGGCAGATCGGCAGCGGCCAAATGCCGGCAGGCGAGTACGTCATGATTGAGGTCCGGGATACCGGCACGGGAATGACCGAGGACGTCAAAGAGAAGATCTTCGAGCCCTTCTTTTCGACAAAGGAAATCGGCCAAGGCACGGGTCTTGGACTGTCCACTGTCTACGGCATCATCAAGCAGACGGGCGGCTACGTGTATGTCGATAGCGAGTTGGGCAAAGGCACGGCGATGCGGGTATATCTGCCACGCTTCGTCGAGGGCGCGGTTGAAGTCGCCCAGGATCCCGTCAAGCTGGACCGCAATGCGGCGGAGAAGCCGAAAGACCTGACCGGGCGGGGAACGCTGCTGCTCGTGGAGGACGAAGACGCTGTGCGGAGCTTCGCGGCGCGGGCTCTTGGAACGCGCGGCTACGAGGTCCTGGAGGCCTCAACCGGTGCCGAGGCTCTTGAGGTTTTCGAGGAGCACAAAGGGAAAGTGGATCTCGTGGTGAGCGATGTCGTGATGCCTGAAATGGACGGGCCAGCGCTCCTGAAGGAACTTCGCCAGAAGAACCCTGGCATCAAAATCATCTTCATGTCCGGATATGCGGAGGACGCCTTCAAGCGCAGCTTGGACGACAATGAAGAGTTCGGGTTCCTTCAGAAGCCGTTCGATCTAAAAACCCTTGCCGCAACGGTAAAGTCGGCTCTCGAGGACTAACCCGCCAGAAGCTGTCCGATTACGCCCGGTGCCAAAGGGGCTTCACTTGGGCCGCAATCGCGTCTAGGACCCCTTATCCACGCCAATCGGGGACAAAAAGCTTGCCAGACTATGAGGTCATGCCGTCTGAAGAAGACGGCGACAAGCGCCGCAAGCGGCACACGAAGAAAAAGATGGGGCTCACCGTCGAGCGCTATGGCGGCCGGCTGCTCTATATGTGGTTCGGCATGCGCTTCATGACGCTGATGCGATTGTTCTGGCGTGGCCGCTTCTCGTTCACTCTGAACTGTGTTCCGGACACGCTCGCGCTTTTCCTCTTTGTACCATGGAATACGCCACTCGCTTGGATCTCAGAGGCGCTCTACGGGAGGAAGGCCAAGAACTTGCCATGGGACAAGCCGCCAGTCTTCGTGGTCGGCCATTGGCGCAGCGGCACGACGTTGATGCACGATCTTTTTTCCGAGGATCCAAACCTCGCCTTTCCCACGACCTACGAATGTTTCGTCCCGCATCATTTCCTGCTGACGGAAGGCACGCTCGATCGTCTCGCAAAGGGGCTCTTGCCCAAGCGCCGTCCTCAAGACGATGTGCCGGTGGGTTTTGACCGGCCCCAGGAGGAAGAGTTTGCGATGCTGATGCTGGGGCAGGGGTCGCCCCTCGTCACAATGGCGTGGCCGCGTCTCGGTCCTCAAGACACAGACTTCGTCGACTTCGAGGGCGTGCCGGAGAAAGAAGTGAAGCGTTGGGCGGATGCCTATATGTGGTTTTACAGGCGTCTAATGGTTAGGCACGGCAAGACGCTGGTGATGAAGACGCCGCCAAATACCGCGCGGATTAAGCTGCTAACGAAACTGTTTCCGGATGCGCGCTGGGTGCATATCTCGCGCAATCCGCTCAAAGTGTTTCCGTCCACGGTAAAATTGTGGCGCGCGCTTTACTCCGCGCAAGGCCTGCATAATCCACCGCACTGCGATGCGTGGCTCGACGACTACGTGCTGGACATGATGGAGCGCGTCACGACCGTTTATCAGCGCGATAAGCACCTTATTCCCAGCAAGAACCTCTACGAAATCCGCTATGAGGATCTTGTGAAGAATCCGATCGATTCAATGCAGGATATCTACAAGAAGCTCCGTATAGGGAGCTTCGACGAAGCCGAAGGGCCAATGCGCGCCTTCCTTGCGGACCGCGCCGACCACAAAGTCTCCAGTTACAAGATGCCGAAGGCGTTGACCAAGCGGATCGCAGATCGCCTCAAGCCCTTTATCGACGCCCATGGCTATCGCGAGGCCGTGGACGCGGCGCTCGCTGAGGCTGATGATGGTCCGCAGGCAGCTCCGCGGAATAAGGCTCCACAGAACGCGCTCTCTTGAGCACCACGAGCGCGGAGACCCGCGGTCAGAGTCACGCGGGGGCAGTTTCGAAGGACGCCGCCTCGTCTAGTTCGTCATGGATGATGAGGCCGAGTAGTTCGTTCGAAGCAAACCCGAGCGACATCGGTGTAAAGACACCAAGCACGACGGCGACATCGTAGAGCTCGGCGATGGCCCCATCGATACGGAACCAGTGGGCACAGAGCCATGTTCCAGGTCTATCACTTGGACGGCTAAGTTGAAGAGCGTTTTCGCAAACGTAGTAGTGCGGTTGGCACCCTATGGCAACGCGCGATCGCTCTGACAGCTTGCTAAGCAAAGCTTAGTCGCAGACGGTGTGCGAAGTTTGCAGCGTCAAGACAACTAAAACTGCAGCAGACGTACTAAAGAGTATGGGGCTGTGTTGTCCGCTCAGGATCGTCCAAATACGTCCTTTACGCGTGCGTCACATGCCGCCGCGTAGGTGTTGCAGGGCTAACTATTGCAGCTTTCTATGTCAGGCGATTGAGTCTGTTTGACCAATCAGCATACAAAAAGCGCCCCGCCGCTCTGGACGGAGCACTTTTCTTCCCCCTAATGCGCGTTCGGACGAGTGGCGTCAGACAGCGTCTTTGGCAGCCTTAACCGGGCGGGCCTTGATTACCTTCCGTGCGGGCTTTGCCTTGAACATCGTCTCTTCACCGGTGAAGGGATTGATGCCCTTGCGTGCCCGAACGGCTGGTTTCTTCGTCACGACGAACTTGGCGAAGCCCGGCAGCATAAACTCGCCGTTCTTCTTCATTTCCTTGTAGCCGACAGTGGCGAGCGTTTCGAGAACGTCTTTGACGTCCTTCTTTGTCATGTCGAGCTCGTCGGCAATAGTCTGGATGAGTGCGGTTTTCGTCAGCATTGATGTGCGCTCCTAAAGATAGAACGGCGCTCGGCAATGCCTGCTTCAACAAGCATCTCTACACCGTCCGAGCCGCCTCTGGCTCTTGATACCCCATGAGGCATGGCCGATTCGCGCGGCTTTGTCTGCACTTTTGCGAAACGAGCTGTGTGTATTTTGATCGAGGATTGTAGGCGCATTCGCGCTTTTGGATGCCCTAGGCCTCGTCTTCCGGAGCCGTATGCGCCCCCGCGGGGGCGCTTTGAGCGGCCTTATCCTCGTCGCCTTCTGCACGGGCTGCGATGTCCCAAACAGCGATAAACAAGGCTGCGATCAAGGGCCCAACGACCAATCCGTTCAGGCCCAGAAGGGCGATTCCACCCAAGGTGGACAGCAAGACAACGTAGTCAGGTAGCGCCGTGTCCTTCCCCACGAGATAGGGCCGCAACAAGTTGTCCACGAGTCCGATCACGCCAGCGCCGAAGGCGATCAGGATTAGGCCTTTGCCGATCGCGCCCGTGGCGATGAGATAAACCGCGACGGGGAACCAGACAATCGAGGCGCCGACCGCTGGCAGCAAGGAAAGAAAGGCCATTACAACACCCCAGAGTACGGGGGCATGGATCCCGAGCGCCCAAAAGATCAGCCCGCCCAGAAAGCCCTGCACGACGGCGACAAGGATCGTGCCTTTGACCATGGCACGGACCACAACCGCGATCTTGTGGAACAAGGCATCTTTGTATTCGCCAGCGAGAGGCACTGCCTTAATGACCGTCTGTGAGAGCTTGGCTCCGTCACGCAGCAGGAAGTAGAGAAGGTATAGCATGATGGCGACGCCAAGAAGGACATTGGCCGTCCCTTGCCCGACAAGGATGGCTTGTGTCGCGAAGAACTGACTGCCTTCAGCAAGCAGCGAGATAACACGCGCCTGCATGTCGGCTACATCCGTCACGCCAAATTTGTTGAGAACGTTGAGCGCCCAGTTTGGCAGGGAGTCAAGGAAGCGTTGTAGGAACGCGCCGAGGTCGAGATCCCCCGACTGGATGTTCTCGTAGAGCGTGGTTGCCTCGTTGACGATCGAAGCGGTTGTGACCGCCACGGGGATCAGCACAATCCCGACAATGAAGAGTAGCGTTAGGAAGGCTGCCGCGTTGGGCTGATTGGGGAGCCGGGCGTTGAACCACCGCTGTACGGGCGCAAAAACCAGAGCCAAGATCACGCCCCAGAGAACCGCGCTGTAAAAGGGCAAAAGGATCCAGGCAAAGGCGAGGGACACCAGCACCAGAAGCAAGACAAACACCTTGTCTTCTAGCGCGCCCTTGTTGCCGTCTTGGCTCATGCCGTCCCCACCGTCCTTCGCTGACGCGCCAATCATAGTGATTCAACTCGCGCCAAGAAGTGCTTTTCCCGCGTCGGATCAAGCTACCCGCAACAAGCTGGTAAAACTGCAGCCCGCAATAAAGAACATATTGCGAACATAGAACAAAGCGTGTACATTTATCACTCTGAAATCAAGCCTGGCACACGTATGCCCAACCGGGTGTGGACGAGGGCCCTTACGGCCCCGTGCTGCCATTTACGCAAGCCCTAAGGCTGTGAAATAAGGAGATTCGTCAATGTCGAACGCCGCGCTGCGCCTTGTTGAGGCAGGAGGAGAAATGGATAGAGAAAAGGCGCTGGAAGCCGCGGTCTCCCAGATCGAGCGGTCTTGCGGCAAGGGCTCGATTATGCGTCTGGGTCAAAACGAGACCGCCGTGGAGGTCGAAGCCATTCCAACGGGCTCCCTTGGGCTCGACATCGCGCTTGGTATCGGCGGTCTACCGCGGGGTCGGGTCATCGAGATCTACGGCCCAGAATCGTCGGGTAAGACAACTCTGGCCCTTCACGTGGTTGCAGAAGCTCAGAAGAAGGGCGGGGTTTGCGCCTTTGTCGACGCTGAGCATGCGCTGGACACGATTTACGCGCGGAAACTTGGGGTCGATCTTGAGAATGTTCTGATCTCTCAACCCGACACGGGCGAGCAGGCCCTAGAGATCGCCGACACGCTGGTACGCTCCGGTGCAATTGATGTGCTGGTTGTGGATTCGGTGGCCGCGCTGACGCCGAAGGCCGAACTCGAAGGCGAGATGGGTGACTCTCTTCCGGGTCTGCAGGCGCGGCTCATGAGCCAGGCGCTCCGGAAACTGACCGGTTCGATCTCGAAGTCGCGTTGCATGGTGATCTTCATCAATCAGATTCGGATGAAGATCGGCGTAATGTTTGGATCGCCCGAGACCACGAGTGGCGGTAATGCATTGAAGTTCTACTCTTCTGTGCGCCTCGATATTCGCCGCATCGGCGCTATCAAGGAGCGGGATGAGGTCGTGGGCAACCAGACGCGGATCAAGGTAGTCAAGAACAAGGTGGCGCCGCCATTCAAGCAAGTTGAGTTCGACATCATGTACGGCGAGGGCGTTTCCAAGATGGGCGAGCTGATCGATCTCGGAGTCAAGGAGGGTATCGTTGAGAAATCCGGATCGTGGTTCTCGTTCGATAGCGAGCGCATCGGTCAGGGTCGTGAGAACGCTAAGAACTTTCTCAAAGAGCATCCGGACATGGCAGAGCGGATCGAACTGGCCATTCGGCAGAGCGCAGGACTGCTTGCCGATCAAATTCTCGAGGGTGAAGACCCTGAGGAGGCAGGAGAGGACAGCGCCGCTTCGTCCGAGGCGGAAACCGTAACGTCCATTTCGAGCGGTGGCCGCAAAAGCAAACGGGGCTGAGGACACCAGATCTGAAGGGTCATCTTGGAGCTTTGTTGGTTGCTGCAGACACGCCATAGATTGCGCGCGCGGTTTTTGCGGACCTCAGGTGAGCGTCGAGCCTGCAAGCGGCCGAAAGATAAATGAGCAAGGGTGTCCCGCTACTGCGGGGCGCCCTTTCTTGTGGCGTTTGCTGGACAGCGGAGGAGCGAAACCCTATGTCTGCGAAGACCGCATTCCGCGCGGGTACAGCGTGAATGGGGCGTGGTAAGAACACAGGTCTCGCAGAATCGGATATCGTTCGGTAGGCGAGTTGGATCGTACCTCGTAGTGGACATCAGCGAGCCGGTTCCAGCGTCTGTTGGCCTCGTGGAAGTGGGTGTTGGCAGATTGAGTGCTGCTGACGTGATCGCGGGAAATTCCGGGAAGACAATGGCCAAGAAGGCGGGTGCACATCCGGCGAGAGCGCACGAGGTTCCGGCGCGTACGAACGAATTGCGCGCCTCATTCCTGCAGTTTTTCGCCGACAACGATCATGTGGTGGAGCCGTCGTCGCCGCTGGTTCCTCGCCACGATCCGTCCCTAATGTTCACGAACGCGGGTATGGTCCCCTTCAAGAATGTTTTTACAGGGCAGGAGAAGCCTAGAGCGCTTCGGGCAGTGTCCTCGCAGAAATGCGTACGTGCAGGCGGCAAGCACAACGATCTCGACAATGTGGGCTTCACAGCTCGGCATCACACTTTTTTCGAGATGCTCGGCAACTTCTCGTTCGGCGATTACTTTAAGGAAGAGGCTATAACGCTTGCGTGGTCGTTTCTGACCGGCACGCTGGCGCTGCCAAAGGAAAAGTTGCTTATCACCGTGTATGTGGACGATGACGAAGCGGCAGACTTGTGGAAGAAGATCTCGGGGTTTGGCGACGACAAGATCCTGAGAATTGCTGGTTCAGATAACTTTTGGTCCATGGCGGATACAGGGCCTTGCGGACCAAGTTCAGAGATCTTCTACGATCACGGTTCGCACTTGCCAGGTGGTCCGCCAGGCAGCGCCGATCAGGACGGTGACCGCTTTGTCGAAGTTTGGAACCTCGTTTTCATGCAGTTCGAGCAGCATGCCGATGGCAATCGCATTGATTTGCCACGCCCGTCGATTGACACGGGAATGGGGCTTGAGCGAATCGCAGCTGTCATGCAAGGGACCCATGACAACTTCGAGATCGACCTTTTCAAATCGCTGATCTCCGCATCTGTTGATCTCACGGGCTTACCGGCGCAAGGTGCGCAAGCGGCGAGCCATCGCATCATTGCGGACCATCTCAGGGCATCGTCGTTCCTAATTGCAGACGGAGTCCTGCCGTCCAATGAGGGGCGGGGCTACGTGCTGCGCCGTATCATGCGGCGTGCAATGCGACATGCGCATATGCTGGGTACGGAGGATCCGCTTTTGCATCGGCTTGTCCCAACTTTAGTGAGCGAGATGGGACGCGCCTTCCCGGAGCTACAGCGAGGGGAGGCTCTGATCGACGAGACCCTAAAGCTCGAAGAGACTCGCTTCCGGGAGACTTTGGATCGCGGATTGCGGCTGCTGGATGAAGCGGTCGAGGGCTTGTCATCGGGCGAGACACTATCCGGGGAAGTTGCTTTCAAACTTTACGATACCTACGGCTTTCCGTTCGACCTGACAGAAGACGCACTGAAGGCCAAAGACATTGGCGTCGATGAAGCTGGATTCCAGTCTGCAATGGAGCGTCAGCGAGCCGAGGCAAGAAAGTCCTGGTCGGGATCGGGCGAGGCAGCGACGGATAGTCTCTGGTTCGAGCTTAAGGAGGAATTGGGCGCTACCGAGTTTCTTGGATATGAGACCGAGAACGCATCGGGTGACATCGTCGCGTTGGTGAAAGATGGCGAGCGCGTCGAAAAACTGGACGAAGGCGACGAGGGAGTCGTCATTGTCAACCAGACACCCTTTTATGCGGAGTCAGGTGGGCAGGTCGGTGATCGAGGTACCCTGTCTATTGCCGACGATGCTTTGTTCGCGGTGTCAGATACACAGAAAAAGTTGCATGGCCTGTTCCTTCATCACGGTGCGGTTGAGAAGGGCAAGTTGCTGCGTGGCCAGACAGTCTCGTTGTCGGTTGACCATGCGCGCCGCACTGCAACCCGTGCCCATCACTCCGCGACGCACCTTCTGCACGAAGCTCTGCGCCAAGTCCTAGGGACTCATGTGGCGCAAAAGGGATCGCTTGTTGAGCCCGGACGCCTGCGATTTGACTTCTCTCATCCCAAGCCCTTGAGCATGGATGAACTCAAAGCCGTGGAAGATATGGCGAACGCGTTGATCCTGCAGAACAGCGCCGTTGAAACCCATTTGATGACGCCGGACGAAGCCATCGCGCGCGGTGCACTCGCCTTGTTTGGCGAGAAGTACGGCGACGAGGTGCGGGTTGTTTCCATGGGCGTGACGCCCGAAAGCGAAAAAGCGGGCAATGCCTACTCGGTTGAACTCTGCGGCGGGACCCATGTGGCGCGCACTGGCGAAATTGGTCTCTTGAAGGTGGTGGGCGAGAGCGCGGTGGCGGCCGGCGTGCGCCGTGTGGAGGCGCTCACGGGAGAGCCGGCGCGCAGCTACCTGGCGGCCCAGGATAGTCGGGTCCGGCAAGCAGCTGAGATTCTGAAAGTTCCGCCGGACGAGATGCTCGATCGGCTCGCGTCAATCGTTGAGGAACGACGCAAGCTAGAGCGGCAGCTAACGGACGCAAAGCGTGAGCTTGCGCTCCGGCCCGCAGGTGCAGCCGGAGCGGACAGCTCTCCTGTCCGTAACATTGGCGGCACAAAGCTACTGGCTCGGGTGGTCCACAGTGTTGCGCCAAAAGATCTGCGCGGTCTCGTAGACGAAGCAAAGCAACAAATCGGGTCAGGCGTCGTTGCTGTCGTTGGCGTGAGCGACGAAGGCAAGGCTGGGCTCGTTGTGGGCGTGACCGACGACCTCACGTCTTCCCACAGTGCCGTTGACCTCGTGCGCGTCGGAGCAGCAATCCTCGGCGGCAAGGGCGGAGGCGGTCGGCCCGATCTGGCTCAAGCCGGTGGGCCGGATGGCGCAAAAGCCGACGAGGCGCTGGAGGCTATCGCGGCGCAACTGGGATCGTCTTCCGAAAACGAGCAATCGGTCTCAGCTGCAGGACGCGCAGGGTCCGCCTAGTCTAGGGCTCTCGCGCTTGATGCCGTTGTTGCCGAGAGAGGATGTTCGAACCCGTGAGGGTGCCAGCCTATGCGGCCGCGACATCGCCTGAAACGGCCGCACGCATATTCTCATCGATCTTGTCGATAAATCCTTCAGTCGAGAGCCAAGCTTGGTCTGCGCCCACGAGCAAAGCCAGATCCTTGGTCATGAAGCCCGACTCGATCGTGTCGATAGAGACGGTCTCGATGGTTCGCGCAAAGCGGGCGAGTGCCTCGTTGTTGTCTAGCTTGGCACGATGCTTCAGCGCGCCGGCCCATGCGAAGATCGAGGCCATGGAGTTTGTCGACGTGGCGCGGCCCTCTTGGTGCTGGCGGAAATGGCGGGTGACAGTCCCGTGCGCCGCCTCGGCGAGGACCTTCTTTCCATCTGGTGTCATGAGCACCGATGTCATCAAACCAAGCGATCCGAACCCTTGGGCCACCGTGTCGGACTGCACGTCGCCGTCGTAGTTCTTGCAAGCCCATACGTACCCACCGGACCATTTCAGCGCCGCGGCGACCATGTCGTCGATCAGTCGATGCTCGTAGGTGAGGCCGGCTTTCTCGAACGCCTCCTTGAATTCCGTCTCGAAGATCTCCGCAAACAGATCCTTGAACCGACCGTCATAGGCCTTGAGGATTGTGTTCTTGGTCGAAAGGTAGACAGGCATATTCCGCGCTAGCCCGTAGTTCATCGAGGCACGCGCAAAATCGCGGATTGAGCTGTCTAGATTGAACATGCCCAACGCGACGCCCGACCCTTCGAACACGTGCACTTCCCTTTCGATGGTTTCGCCGTCCTCACCTTCGAAGGTGATGGTCAGTTTGCCTTTCCCGGGCACGAGGAAATCCTGCGCGCGATAGATATCGCCATAGGCATGACGGCCAATCACAATCGGCTTGGTCCAGCCAGGGACGAGACGAGGTACGTTGTTGCAAATGATAGGTTCGCGGAAGATGACACCGCCTAGAATGTTACGGATGGTACCATTCGGCGATCGGTACATTCTCTTGAGCCCGAACTCCTCAACACGAGCCTCGTCAGGCGTGATCGTTGCGCATTTGACGCCGACGCCGAATTCCTGGATCGCATGGGCGGCATCAACCGTTACCTGATCGTCGGTCGCGTCCCGATGTTCGATGCCGAGGTCGAAGGTCACGAGTTCAACATCGAGATAAGGTTCGATGAGCTTTTCCTTGATCATGTCCCATATGACGCGGGTCATCTCGTCGCCATGTAAGTCAGCGATCGGATTCTGAACCTTGATCTTGTCCACGCAGCAATCTCCAATTTGGGGCATCATAAAAGCTTCGACGCTATCGAGCGCTGCCCATTGCAGGCCAAGGCCCCCTGTAGCATCGTCCGGCCATGAAAGAAACCGATGACGCCGCTGGTCACCTGACGCCTGAGGATGCCGGCTTGACGGCCCCCGCGATCGTCCTGATGGAGCCGCAACTCGGCGAAAACATTGGCTTTGCCGCTCGCGCCATGGGGAACTTCGGCCTGCGGGACCTAAGACTCGTTTCGCCGCGCGATGGCTGGCCCAATGAGAAAGCCCTTGCCGCTGCAGCGGTCGCCAAGCCCATCGCGGGCTCGGCGCAGGTTTTCGATACCCTCGAGGCTGCTCTGGCAGACTGCCACTATGTCGTTGCGACGACAGCGCGGCCACGCGAAATGGTGAAAACGGTCTTCAGTCCGGAAACCGCAGCAACAGGGCTTCGGCGCCGGATGCAATCATCGGAGCGATGCGCTGTGGTCTTTGGCGCCGAGCGCAATGGACTCGACAACGACTCGATTGCATTGGCCGACGCAATTCTCACCGCGCCCGTCGATCCGGCCTACGCCTCACTCAGCCTGCCCCAAGCCGTGTTGCTGTTTTCGTACGAGTGGATGCAGAGCGCCAACCCAGAGGTTCTTGGCCGTGTCACCGCCTTCGATGGTCCTGTCCGTGAAGGGCTTACAACGCCCGGCACCATCCCTGCTAGCCGGGCGGAGCTTTTTGGGTTGTTTGAGCATATGGAGGGCGCGCTGGATCGGGCCGGATTCTTGAGGCCGCCAGAAAAAAGACCGGCCATGGTTCGCTCGATCCGCAACATGTTTCACCGTATGGAATGCACGGAACAAGATGTCCGAACCTGGCGGGGAATTGTGTCGGCATTTACCCGGCGGTCAACAGTCTCAAAGGGTTAGCAGCATTTCTTGTTGTCACAGTTCCGCCCTGTTTCTCCTGTTGCGATGACCCCCAAGAATGGTAGCTTCCGCCAGAATGAGGAGAGGGGCGTTCGATGAGACATGCGTGGGCGAAGTTTGGAGGCGTAATTTGCTTTGGTCTGGTGTTTGTCTTTGCTGGGCCCATCGGCTTGGCGGCGCAGACCCATGACAGCCCCTCGGGCATGACGATCCTTGCGGCCGAAGAGCTCACGCAGCGCAGTAAGCAGCCCGCCCCGACTAAAAGCGGCGGCATGAGCGATCGCGGCGTCCGTACGATGACCTCCTACGCCTCTTGGCTGCTCCCCGACGAAATCAAAGGACCGGATGGAAACCCGGTAAAGGTCGATAAGTCGGATCCGGCAAAGTTTGTGATTCCGATCGATTCCGCGCGTCGCGCGATTCGAGCCGCTACCCGGTCCGCCTATGCGGATGTCTGCGGCCTGCCGGAGCTCGCACAAGCGAACTTCCAAACGATGATGGCTAACGAGCGGTCTCAGTACAGCAATTTGACACAGGAGCAGATCTTGATGCTCGAGACGCTGCATGTGTTTGCGACAAGTTTCTTTGCTGGCAGGGCTGCCGTGCCGATTGAAGCCGGTTCGGCCCCCGCCGGATGGCAAGACAAGCTTCTGGACGAGGGGGACGGGGCACCCCAGCAGTTGAAGGCCCCTCCGGCGCCGGAATGCCCGCCGGAGCGTAAGCAGCAAGTTGAGGCGGCAATCAAAGCCTATGTGGCCAACGCACAGTCACAGTAATTGGCGGAAGACAGCCCAAAGGGCGATAGCGGAATTGACATTTTCCAGGCATTCCGTGTAACAGAGCGGTCTAAATCGGCCGCTTGGGGCCGAAAGCGGCCTGCCGGAGCGTTCCGGCGGTCCCCGATCAATCAAAATCGACGGTTTTTTGCGGCAGACGCGGGCATGCGAACCGCCCGCGGAAAGCTTCATTTGGCTTTGGAGTCTTGAAGAATGACGAAACGCATTCACGCCAAGCATAAGATCGACCGGCGGCTTGGCGAGAATATCTGGGGTCGGCCGAAGAGCCCCCAGAACAAACGCGAGTACGGACCTGGCGAACATGGCCAGCGCCGCCGCGGCAAGCTATCCGATTATGGCCAGCAGCTGCGCGCCAAGCAGAAGCTGAAAGGCTATTACGGCAACATCACCGAGAAGCAGTTCAAGTCCATCTATCACGAGGCGTCACGCCAGAAGGGCGATACCTCCGAGCGTCTCATTGGGTTGCTCGAGCGTCGTCTCGACGCGGTTGTGTACCGGGCCAAGTTTGTCCCGACGGTCTTCGCTGCCCGCCAGTTTATTTCGCATGGTCATGTGAAGGTGAACGGTCGCCGCGTCACAATCCCGTCCTATCGCGTGAAGGAAGGCGATTTGATCGAGGTGCGTGAGAAGTCGAAGGAACTCGGGATGGTTCTGGAAGCTGCGCAGAGCGGTGAGCGCGACGTTCCGGATTATGTCGATGTGGACCACGGAAAGATGATTGCCACATTCACGCGGGTCCCGACGCTTTCCGACGTGCCTTATCCAGTGATGATGGAACCGAACCTCGTTGTCGAGTTCTATTCGCGCTAAGCGCGGACTTACGTTTATGACGCTGATGCGGCCTGCCTCCAGTTTCCTGGGGCGGGCCGTAATCATTTGTCAGGCCGCAATGATTAGGGCTGCGCCACCGGCGATCAATATAATGGACAGGGCTCCTGCAAGACCGACGCCAAAAGGGGCAAGCTTTTCAAGCGCAACAAAGAGCGACAGGCCGGCAATCCAAATCAGGTTCATTACCCCACCAACGAACAGCAGCAGCATCAGAACCGCACAACAGCCGACGCAATAAGCGCCATGTTCCAGTCCCATGCGCCACGCACCTGCTGTGCCCGGTCGCCAATGCTCGGCGAGATAAGTCGCGGGGCTGCGGCAATGTTTGAGGCAGGCGGACTTCAGGGGCGTGAGTTGATAAACGCCGGCGGCAATCAGAAGCGCGCCAGACAGTGTCGCGCTGCGCGAGTTCATCATGATCGTCATAAGCCCAGCCCGCTCCAGTGCGAACTGAAGGACGACAGCTAGCACGCTGAATAGAATCCATAAGGTCAGATAGCCTCCGGCAAACGCCGCGATACACGACGGTGCCTCCACGGTGTCAGCTTGCGCATCAGCCTGCCGGACGACCCTGGCATAGAGGAGGATCATGGGAGCTGCCGAGGGCAGCATCATGGCCACCATCATCACCGCCCACATGACGAAAGCGATTGCCCAGTAGTAGGCATTCCAGGGCCAGCTCTCGCCAGCGGGAAGCGACATCGGTAGCCACCAGCCGCTCATGGCCGTGACGCTCATGCCAGTCCCGGCTCCCGCCAAAAGTGCGAGCCAGGCCAGTATGATCAGGGCGAACAGCGCGCCCGCAACAACCGCGTTTTCACGCCGGATTAGTGCTTCGAGCATCTTCGGCGCGACTGCGTTAGGGGTGCACGACGCCTGAATTGGTCAGGTGGAGATAGGCGAATTGTCCATAGCTGTTCTCGAGCTCCATCGCGATAGGCCCTTTTGAGATCGACGATCCGGTTCCCATCTCAGCGACCGAGTACTCAAACCCATTGGGCAGATCTATCCGCGCCCGATGCTTCTCGCCCGTCACCGGATTTCGGATCGGTTCTCCAAGCATCTCGATGAGCCCGTCGACCCTTACGGTGCCTGTTCTCTCCTCAACATCGATCTCGATATGGATAGGTCGGATCTCGGGCGGCAGTACTTCGGCAAAGGTCGCCGCGAACACGTTCCAGACGGTCTTCCCTGGCTCGGTGTGCTCGCCGGAAAAGATGGAGAGCAGTGCGTTTCGCTGCGCCTCGCTCGCTCGCTCGTCAACAATCAGAAACGCTCGCCCGTCACCCTCGTGTATGGCCTTCGGCCAGGAGTAAACGCTAATGACATTGAGCTCACTTAGATCGATGTCGCCGAAGCGGCCGTCGTCGAAGCGGTAGGCACCAATTGCACGGCAATCCCCATAAGTCGGGCGTGCGTTGAACTGGCAGGGGCAACCGTAGTCGCAGTTACAATTGACGAACTCTGCGCCCTTCAACTCCCAGCTGATCACAACGATGGCCTCCTCGATCTATGCCAAATCCGACGGAACCTAAGGATAGGCTGGTTGCGGACGGGATCAAGCAGGACAGCCACCACCTGAGCCGAGCCATGAGCTTCGCGACAAGAACCCTAGGGCCGGGGCTCTAGGCGCACGGACAAACGGTAGCTCGTCTGGTCGGCTACGCCGTCCGCGTATCCGAATTGTTGGCAATGCCCTTGTCTTTGAGCATGTCCTGCAACTCGCCGGCCTGGAACATCTCGCGCACGATATCGCAACCGCCCACGAACTCGCCTTTGACGTAAAGCTGCGGGATGGTCGGCCAGTTGGAGAAGCTTTTTATGCCTTCACGCACACCCATGTCCTCAAGGACATTGATGTCTTCGTAATCCACACCGAGGTGATTTAGAATTTGCGCGACCTGCATGGAGAAGCCGCATTGCGGCATTGTCTTCGTGCCCTTCATGAAGAGCACGATATCGTTGTTCGCGATTTTCTTTGTGATCCAGTCGTTGACATCTTGGTCGGTCATGGCTGGTGTCCTCTCTCTATCAATTACTGCTCGGGGGCGGACGTCTTCAACGCAAGCGCGTGTAGCACGCCGCCCATGTTTCCTTTGAGGGCTTCATACACCATTTGGTGCTGCTGAACGCGTGACTTGCCGCGAAACTCTTCTGTGACCACGGATGCCGAGTAGTGATCGCCGTCACCAGCCAAGTCTTCAATTTCGACCTTCGCGTCCGGAAAACGTTCCAAGATCAACCGCTCGATATCTGCGGCGGCCATCGCCATTTCAGTCACTCCTATCTGAGGTACAGTTCGACTTAGCCACGTGTCATATAGCGTGGCAACCAATCCTCATACGCCGCGCGAAGCATGCCAAGTGGCAGCGGTGCTTCGCCTGGTAGCGTCACCTTGTCGCCTCTCACAGTTCCGAGCACGCGAACCGGTACGTTATATATGGTTGCGACATCTTTGATCGTACCAACCTTATCCTCTGTCGCCGCGACCACGTAACGAGCCTGATCCTCGCCGAACCAAACTGCGTGTTTGGCCATACCGTCCGGCGCTGCCTCCAGGTCAACGCCGCGCCGTCCGGCGAGCGCCATCTCAGCGACTGCCACGAGTAGGCCGCCGTCGCCGACGTCGTGAACCGCATTGAGTGTTTTCGCCTTGATCAGTCCGCGGACCAGGTCGCCAACAATGCGTTCGCTCGCGAGGTCGACGGGTGGTGGCGCACCGTCAAGCCGATCCTCCATCACCGACATATAGATCGACTGTCCGAGATGGCCAGACTCCTGTCCTAGGAGCAAGATCACATCCCCGTCAGATTTCAGCGCCATGTCGGCCATCTCATTGATGTTAGCGATCAAGCCGACGCCACCTACGGCAGGAGTTGGGGGGATCGCTACGCCGTTGGTCTCGTTGTAGAGGGACACATTTCCGGAGACGACCGGGAAATGGAGAACCTGGCAAGCCTGCGCCATGCCTTCGATGGCAGCAACAAATTCGCCCATAATCTCGGGACGTTCAGGGTTGCCGAAATTCAAGCAATCGGTGATGGCAAGAGGCTTCGCGCCCGTTGCGGTGAGATTACGCCAGCATTCTGCGACAGCCTGTTTTCCGCCTTCGAAGGGATCGGCTGCGCAATAGCGAGGGGTGACGTCGCAAGAGACAGCAAGCCCCTTATCGGTGCCGTGCACACGAACGACGCCGGCATCGCCGCCAGGGCGCTGCACCGTATCCGCCATAACCATGTGGTCGTACTGTTCGTAAATCCAGCGTCGCGACGAAAGATGCGGCGAGCCAAGAAGACGCTCCAAGGTGCTCAAGATGCTGGGAGGCGCCATGACGTCCTCAGCTGCTACGATCGGCAGAGGGTCACGCTTGGTGTATGGGCGCTCGTAAACTGGCGCCGCATGCGCAAGCGCAGGCAACGGAATATCGGCCTCTACCACGCCGCGGTGTCGCGCTACGAAATGGCCAGTGTCTGTCGTCTTACCGATTACGGCGAAGTCGAGCTCCCACTTATTGAAGATTCGCTCCGCTATTGGTTCTGTCCCAGGCTTTAGAACCATGAGCATCCGTTCTTGGCTTTCGGACAGCAGCATCTCGTAGGCCGTCATTCCCTCTTCGCGCATGGGGACCCGATCGAGGTCGAGATCAATGCCGACACCGCCCTTATCGGACATCTCGACCGACGAAGAGGTAAGGCCAGCCGCTCCCATATCCTGAATGGCGATGATGACGTCTTCGTTCATCAACTCGAGGCACGCCTCTAGGAGCAGCTTCTCCGTGAACGGATCGCCGACCTGAACGGTGGGACGCTTCTCCTCCGAACTCTCGTCGAACTCAGCCGAAGCCATTGTGGCGCCGTGAATGCCGTCACGGCCGGTCTTCGAGCCCACATACACGACAGGCAGGCCAACGCCTTTTGCCGCAGACTTGAAGATGCGGTTTGCGTCCACGAGGCCGACACACATCGCGTTGACGAGAATGTTGTCGTTGTAGCGCGGATCGAAATTGGTTTCGCCGCCAATCGTCGGCACGCCCATACAGTTTCCGTAGTCGCCAATGCCGGAGACCACGCCTGCCACGAGATGACGGGTTTTCGGGTGGCTGGAGCTCCCAAACCGAAGCGCGTTCATATTGGCGACGGGGCGGGCGCCCATGGTGAAGACATCCCGCATGATGCCGCCAACGCCGGTTGCCGCGCCTTGGTACGGTTCGATGTACGAGGGGTGGTTGTGGCTCTCCATCTTGAAGACCGCCGCCTGACCATCACCCAGGCTGACCACACCCGCATTCTCGCCGGGGCCCTGGATTACTTGCGGACCGGAGGTCGGGAGCTTCTTCAACCAAACGCGCGAGGACTTATACGAACAGTGCTCGGACCACATGACGGAGAAAACACCCAGTTCCGTCAGCGTGGGTTCGCGTCCGAGTTCTTGGAGGAGGCGCTCATACTCGTCCGGGCCTATGCCGTGTTCAGCAATGAGTTGCTCTGAGAGTTGTGGCCCCTCTGTTGCCGCATCCGCCGCCCCGCTCAATGGAGAGTCTCCACGAGGGAGGAGAACATCTTGGCGCCGTCCGTGCCGGATTGAGCCGGGTCAATCAGCCGCTCTGGATGCGGCATCATGCCGAGCACCGTTCCCGTCTCGTTATAGATTCCAGCGATATTGCCGGAGGAACCGTTCGGGTTTGCAACATCGGTGATCGCACCGTCCGCCTCACAGTATCGAAAGGCGATGCGGTTCTCGTTCTCCAGGAGATGCAACGTACCTGGATCAGCAAAATAGCAACCGTCCTTGTGAGCAATTGGAATTCGCACAACTTGGTCTTTCTTGTAGTGACCAGTGAACGCCGTATCGTCACGCTCGACGCGCAAGCTGACGTCTTTGCAGATAAACCGCAGTGTCGCGTTACGCATCAGAACCCCTGGAAGAAGGCCAGCCTCCGTGAGGACCTGGAACCCGTTGCAGATTCCGAGGACCGGCGTACCGCTCTTAGCCCGCCGCACGACTTCGCGCATGATGGGGGAATGTGCCGCCATGGCGCCGGACCGCAGATAATCGCCGTAGGAGAATCCACCTGGGAGCAAGATCAGATCGCTGTCGGGAAGCTCGGAGTCCCCGTGCCATACCATTTTTGGCTTGGCGCCCAAGATGCCGATAGCGTCTGAAGTGTTCATGGCGTGCTGTAGAGCGACCGCCGCATCGCGGTCGCAGTTCGATCCTGGAAAAACGATAACGCTCGCTCTCATGAGTCTCCGGTTGCCTCTCTGTTCCTAGAGAGGGCCTGTTGCGCGTGCGACGCCGGCCCGTCACGCAGCATCGAGCTCATAGGCGTAGTTCTCAATGATCGTATTGGCGAGAAGCTGTTTACACATGCGCTCGATTTCCTCGCGGGCAAGTGCTGGATCACTCTCCGCGACCTGGACTTCGATGAATTTGCCCTGCCGAACGCCTTCGACGCCGCCGAAACCCAGCGCATGAAGCGCGCCTTCAATGGCCTTGCCTTGCGGATCAAGCACACCTGGTTTCAGCGTGATGGTAATGCGTGCCTTCATGGCTTCCTTCGCGGTGATTGGCCCAGAGGTTCGGGCGCCTATTTGGATTGCACTAGAACAGGACCGCTTCGACCGGCCGATGGGTTCTCGGTAAAGAGCCCAAGCCGGCGAGCAACTTCCTGGTAGGCCTCGACGAGACCTCCCATATCGCGGCGGAACCGGTCCTTGTCGAGCTTGTCTTGGGTGTCGATGTCCCAAAGTCGGCAACAGTCTGGCGAAATCTCGTCGGCGAGCACGATGCGCATCTGGTCGCCCTCCCACAGGCGTCCGAACTCCATTTTGAAGTCCACCAAGCGGATCCCTACGCCATAGAAGAGGCCTGTCAGGAAGTCGTTGATACGCAATGCGAGCGACATGATGTCGTCCAACTCCGGCGGTGAGGCCCAGCCGAAGGCTGTGATGTGCTCCTCTGAGACCATCGGATCGTTCAGCTCATCGGCCTTATAATAGAATTCAACGATCGAGCGGGGCAACGCGGTCCCTTCTTCGAGGCCCAGCCGTTTCGACAATGAGCCTGCGGCGACATTCCGAATCACCACTTCAAGCGGAATAATCTCGACTTCGCGAATAAGCTGCTCCCGCATATTCAAGCGCTTCATGAAGTGGGTCGGCACACCGATCTCGTTCAACCGCTCGAAGATGTATTCTGAGATTCGGTTGTTGAGGACGCCCTTGCCCTCGATACGGTCGTGCTTCTTATTATTGAAAGCGGTTGCATCGTCCTTGAAATGTTGGACGAGCGTGCCAGGCTCTGGTCCCTCGTAAAGTATCTTGGCCTTGCCTTCGTAAACGCGCCGGCGACGGTTCATCTTCTTGTCCTCGTTGAGCTGCTTACGACTGTCAAACGCGTATTGCGCGGGAAACGGGTGACTCTCACGAGTTCACCCCAAAGCCGCGCGCCACGTCTCAAATCGCCATCGCTGGAATCAATATGGAAATTTCTTTCCGAGACTAGCCTATGGGGTGAGGGGGTACAACGGGCCGAAGTGCCACGCAATGCCTTTCGGTGCCTCCCGGCATTTGTTGATTTGGCCGGTCATCTTGGGTATCACGCGCCCTTGAAAGCCGGGTTTCCCCTCATAATTTAAAGTTGGCGCTCCGCGCTTGGCGGGGCTTTGGAGGTTGCGCCGATGACGAGCTTTGACGATCGCGAAAAGAGTTACGAAAAGAAATTCGCCCTCGACGAGGAATTGCAGTTCAAGTCCAATGCCCGCCGGAACAAGCTTCTCGGCCTCTGGGCAGCGGAAAAGCTGGGTATGTCCGGTGATGACGCCCAAGCCTACGCCCGAGAGGTCGTGAAAGCAGACCTCGAAGAGCCAGGGGAGGAAGACGTTTTCCGTAAGATTCGGGGCGATTTCGACGGCAAGGGCGTAGAGCAATCGGACCATCAGATTCGCCGCGCAATGGCGGACCTCATGGCCGAGGCCGTCCGTCAAATTGAGGCGGAAGCCAAGGCGTAGCAGCTGTTCGGCACATCAGGACCGTCCGACCCACCGAGCCAAGCATGCCCAAAGACCTATTCCGGAGTGCAGCCCGGAGACACAAGACGCTCTTCAACGCCTGGCTGACTATGAACAACCCGCTCGCCATCGAGCTGATTGGCGATACGGGCTGGGACTGCGTCACAATCGATCAGCAGCATGGTGCAGGGGGCAACGACACGATGCTGTCCTGCTTGACGGCTGCGCGGGCCGCTGGGCTGCCCGCAATCGTCCGCGTTGCAAACAACGACCACGGCCTCGTTGGCCGAGCCTTGGATGCGGGTGCGCAGGGCATCATGTGTCCACTTATCGAGAATGTTGGCCAAGCGGAGAGTTTTGTTCAGGCCGTCAAGTATCCACCACGGGGTCGTCGCAGCTGGGGTCCATACAGGGCCAAGATCGGGGTCTCAGGCGACTATTTCAAAATCGCCAATCGTTTTACGATCGCCTGCCCGCAAATCGAGACCAAAGGCGCGCTTTCTGATCTCGATTCGATCCTTGGGTTGAAGGGTGTGGACATGGTCTGTTTTGGACCAAACGATCTTTCGGTAGCGCTGACCGGGAAGCTCGATATTTGGGTGAAGGAGGTCCAAGAGGCTATGGCTGAGGTCCTCGCCAAATCCCGCGAGCACGGCGTGATGACCCTCATATTCTGCAACGACACGGAGTTCGCGAAACCGCGAATCAAAGAGGGCTGGGACGTGGTTGCCATCGGCACGGATACCGGCTGGCTCACGGCGGGGGCGGCAAGCGCACTAGCCGCTGTTGGATCGTCGTCTTAAGGCCGAGGCGCCGGTCACTTTGACCGATTCGCTGAATCCACCGCTCGCAAGCCCTGCTCAAACCGTTGCATCCTTGCACCAGTAGGGGCGCCATATTCATGGCTAGCCCTTGGAAAGGCTGTATCTCAAGGCGGCGTATGCCACTATCAGCGCTCACGCGTACAGGGGGTGCGCGAAGAACAGGTGCTTCGAATGGGCTACGTGGTCCGGATTGTCTTTGCTGGTTTGTTTGGCCTTCTGGTGAGTGCCGGGACTGCTGAGGCAAAGAAGGCAACAACGGCCACCGCGCTAAACCTGCGCGACGGCCCGGGTACGGCCTACGCCAAGATTGCCACGATGCCTGCTGGCGCTTCCGTCAAGGTCAAGGGCTGCCGCCAGGGTTGGTGCGGCGTGATCTGGCGCGGGCGGAAGGGCTATGCTAGCCAGCAGGGCTTGGCGCTCGGCTATGCCGACTATGCGGAGTTGGTCGAGCCGGAGGTCTGGCCGATCTTCCCCGCCTATCCTTACCGGGCAGGGCACTACGCGACGGCCGACTGGTACTTCGACATGCCGCCCTATACGGCGATCTCCCCGAAGTTCTACCGCAAACGGTTTCTCATGATGGCTCAGGAGCGAAACCGCTATCGCTTCGTGCCCCACATATTCCGCGGAACCATGGGCTATGACAGTGGCCCCATCGGGTACATCAACACGCAGGCAGCTGCGGCAAGCCTGAGAGATCCCGAGTAGAGTTCCTGTAGAGCTTCTGCAGGATGCGTTGCTAGCTCTCGAAAACGCGGGAGAAGATGTCGTCGACGTGCTTCGTGTGATAGCCGAGATCGAATTGATCGCAGATCGTTTGCTCCGGCAGCGCCGACCTTACGTCCGGATCGGACAGGAGCTCCGTTAGGAAATCCTTGTTGTCTTGCCACACCTTCATCGCGTTGCGCTGGACGAGACGATAAGCGTCTTCTCGTGACACGCCGGCGTTTGTGAGCGCCAGCAGAACTCGCTGCGAGTGGATGAGACCGCCCAGCCGATCCATGTTGGCTTGCATGCGCTCGGGATAGACGACCAATCCCTCAATGACGCCTGTGAGGCGGGCCAGCGCGAAGTCGAGGGTTACGGTGGCGTCTGGGCCGATCATCCGCTCGACCGAGGAGTGGGAGATGTCCCGCTCGTGCCAGAGCGCGACATTCTCTAGGGCAGGCACAGCATAGCCGCGCACGATTCGGGCAAGCCCCGTTAGATTTTCAGAGAGGACAGGGTTCCGCTTGTGAGGCATGGCGGATGAGCCCTTCTGACCTTCCGAGAAGAACTCCTCGGCCTCGAGGACCTCAGTCCGTTGCAAATGACGGATTTCCGTCGCGAGCCGTTCTACTGAGCTGGCGATCACCGCAAGCGTAGCGAAGAAGGCCGCGTGACGGTCACGAGGGATCACTTGCGTGGAGATAGGCTCGGGGCGGAGGCCAAGCTTTTCTGCGACATAGGCCTCAACGCGCGGATCGACATGAGCGAAAGTGCCCACAGCGCCGGAAATGGCACACGTGGCAACTTCCTCTCGCGCTCGGATCATGCGTTCGCGGTTGCGGGCAAACTCCGCATAAGCTTGAGCGAGCTTCAGGCCGAACGTCGTGGGCTCGGCATGGATCCCATGACTGCGGCCCACCGTGATCGTGTGCTTGTGCTCAAGCGCGCGGGTCTTTAGGGCCGCAAGAAGCGCATCGAGATCGGCTATTAGGATGTCCGCGGCCTCGGTAAGCTGGACGTTGAAGCACGTGTCGAGGACATCAGATGATGTGAGACCCGCATGGAGGTAGCGGGCCTCGGGTCCAACATGCTCAGCGACCGACGTCAGGAAGGCGATGACGTCGTGCTTTACTTCGCGTTCGATCTCGTCAATCCGGTCGATATCGAAGCCACCACGTGCTCTCGCGGCCTCGGCAGCCTCTTTGGGGATGAGGCTAAGCTCTGCCATGGCCTCAGCGGCTGTGACTTCGATCTTGAGCCAAATTCGGAATTTGTTCTCCGGCTCCCAGATGTCGGTCATCTGGGAGCGGCTGTAGCGCGGGATCATAGAGACTTGGCCTTTCTCAGGTCCCGCCGGCCAGCCATTGAGGCCGACCCAGGGGCCGAGTGCGTTTTACGTTCTAAAGCTCAACGGTCCGGGGCTCGCGGATGCCGAAGAGAGCAATGTAGATGGCGGCGCCAAATGCCAGGGCCACAAAGCCCAGTCGTGGCGGCAGCAGCATATCGAGCAGGAACGTGTAGAAATCATTCAGCGAGGAGGCATAGAGGCCACCTAGGGACCAATCCACTTGGCTCGGATACGTCACGTGGATGTAGGTAAAGCGCAGAAAGCCCCCGAAGCTGCAGAACGCCACCAGGAAGATGAAAAGCGCGAACAGCATACGGACCAAGAAGCCGCGATGGGCAACGAAGCGCTGGCACCACCAGGCCACCAAGGCGGCCAGCAAGCCCGCGAAACCCACGACGCGAACGGAGCGCTGGGTCTGCTCATTGATGAGGTTCGTGTCCATGTAGTCCCCGACCATCAGGGCCCAGGTGGACACGCCAATCGTGATGGCGAAAGCCGTCGCGAGAATGAACCCGACCACTTTGCTGAATGTCAGCTTTTCCATAACAGCTTCCCCTCCGTGCGCTCGGTTGCTGGGGGAATATGCAAGGGAAACGACCGGACTGCAATGGATGCGGGCGCCTAGGCTTGCTGCATGTTGTGGTTTGTGGTCCGATCCGCTTCCACAAAAAGAGAAAGGCGACAAGCTCATGGCATTCGAGGACCTCAAGGCGGAAATCGCGCTCCTGCTCAATCAGATGGAAAACCAGCCGGAGGATCGCCATGAGCTCTACCTGCAAGTCCGCGAGAAGCTCAATGAGATGCGCGCCTTCGGGATGCCGGTACCGGAGGATCTCGTGCGGCTCGAGGAGGAGTTGGAGGCGGAGTTCACCGCCGAGAAGAAGTCCGCGGACAGTTGAGCCAACCGCGCTTAAGCTTTGAGCAGCGGCCCGCTTTACCGGGATCAGGTCCTAAGAGTTTTCGTCGATCTGCTGGTAGGTTCCGTCCGCCCAGCGATAGACGGCGTAGGGGGGCAGGGTCGGATCGCCTTTATCGTCGAACTTGAAATCGCCGATCACCGAATCAATCATGCTGTCGTTAAGTGCATCAACGACAGCTGGAGCGTCGGTCGTGCCCGCCTTTTCGGCTGCCTGCGCCCAAGCTTGGATCGCGGCGTAGGTGTATAGGACGTATCCCTCGGGTGAAATGCCGCGCGCCTCTAGCCGTTTGACGACATCAGCAGCGGCAGGGTTTTTCCTGGGGTCGGGTGAGAAGGTCATCAATGTTCCTTCGCCGGCCGGGCCCGTGATCGACCAATACTCCTGGGTTACGAGCGCATCTCCGCCCATAAGCACCGTATCCATTTCCTGGTCACGCATCTGTCGAAGGATGAGGCCCGCCTCGGTGTGGTAGCCGCCCAAGAACAGCGCATCCGCGTCCGCGCGTTTGAGCTTCGAAACAAGGGCCGAGTAATCCTTCTCGCCCGCCGTGATGGATTCCCTGAAGACCTCTTGAACGCCAGCGGCATTCAGCGCCTTCTTTACCTCGTTTGCCAGGCCGCGGCCGTAGGCCGTCTTGTCGTCAAGGATGGCGATGTTCTTGTCGCCAAAATGCGTGGCGAGGTAAGCGCCGGCGACTTCTCCCTGCTTGTCGTCTCGGCCGCAGACGCGATAGATGTTTGGTCCGGCGCGTTTGTCGGTCAGCGCAGGGTTCGTAGAGGCGGGCGAGATCATGACGAGGTTGGTCTCCGCATAAACGTTCGACGCAGGTATTGACGAACCCGAGCAGAAGTGTCCGGCTACGAGCGCCACGTTGTCACCGGCCATCTGGTTGGCTATTGCGACTGCTTGCTTCGGGTCGCAAGCATCGTCGCCGACTTGCAGCTTAAGCTTTTTGCCAAGCACCCCACCGGCTGCGTTGATATCTGCGACAGCCGTTTCACCACCCGTCGACATTTGGGTGCCGAGCGATGCGTACTGTCCTGTCTGAGGACCGGCGACGGCGACTTTGATCACGTCTGGATCTTCCTCGCCGCGACAGCCCATGAGAGCAAGCGCACAGGTGGCAATGACGATCAGTCCAGTCAAACGCATTATGCCGGTCTCCCTTTAATGTAACCGCTCGTAAGGTAGGTGGGCGTGGGACGACAGCCAAGCCTTCGAACGCACCAAACTACCGATCTTTCCAAGTCAGGGGACTCGTTCGTTCGAAGAGCCAGTAGTACTGCGTGACCATTTGCGTGGTGCGCATCATCCGAAAGCCGAGCACCCCGGCGGCCAGCAAAACCGCGTATGTCACGGCGTAGTAGTAGGGGGAGAGCAGGCTGCCATCGAACAAGGCGTAGTGGAAGAAGCGGACCGCTCCGGCCAGCAGCGCCAGATAGAAGAAAAGCCGCCAAATCGGGCGCCATCCCCGAGCAAGGCCGCGCCCAGCGAGAAAGGCAGCGCCGCCGCCAATGATAAGCGTGAGCACGACGAAGACCCGTATGCCGTCATCGGTGATCCAAGGAGCAACGGTCTGCGCGAATGTGTTCATGAGGCCGTCGGCTCCTGCGCGGGGGGTGCTGCACCCTCGAGGTAGGCATCGCGGACGTCATCTGAGGCTAGCAGTTCTTCGCCTGTGCCAGTCAGTGTAATGCGGCCGTTGACCATGACGTAGCCGCGGTCGGCAAGCTTGAGGGCGTGATAGGCGTTCTGCTCTACGAGAAAGACCGTGAGTCCAAGTTCGTTGAGCGCACTAATCGCGTCGAAGATCTGCTTCACCACGAGTGGCGCAAGGCCGAGCGACGGCTCGTCGAGTAACAGCAGCCTCGGACGCCCCATGAGTGCGCGCGCAATCGCAAGCATCTGTTGCTCTCCGCCCGAAAGCGTCCCGCCGCGCTGATCCGATCGGTCTCTTAAGCGTGGAAAAAGCTCAAATACGCGGGCGATATCCTCGTCAAAGCCGTCGGGCGCGTTTGCAACGATGGCGCCCATTTGGAGATTCTCCATAACTGTCATGCGCCCGAAGATTCGCCGGCCTTCGGGTGACTGGCATATGCCAAGCCGGGCGATCTCGTGAGTAGGGCGCGCGGTGATGTCCAAGCCGTCAAAAATCACGCGGCCATGGGATGCGCGCGGTCGGCCGCAAATCGTCATCATAGTGGTCGACTTGCCCGCGCCGTTTGCACCAATCAGGGAAACGATCTCGCCCGGCTGAACATGGATGCTCACATTGTGCAAAACCGGGAGGCGCCCGTAGGCCGCAACCACGTTCTCGAGAGCCAGGAGCGGTTTTGTGCCGGATGACGACGAAGCGGGAACGCTCATGGCCTACCCTCCAAGGCAGCCGCATCGTCGTCCGATACGCCAAGATAGGCGGCGATAACACTCGGATCGTTTCGGACTTCGTCGGGCGTTCCGTCAGATATCTTTCTCCCATAGTCGAGCACGATGACATGGTCCGATAGGCGCATGACGACGCTCATATCGTGTTCGATGAGGAATATCGCCGTGCCATCCTCGTTTCGAATGGATTTCAGAAGCGTGTTGAGCGCCTCGCTCTCGCGGGCGTTTAGGCCAGCCGCCGGCTCGTCGAGACATAGGAGTCTGGGGCGCGTGCACATCGCTCTCGCGATCTCAAGCCGTCGTTGGTCGCCGTAGGGGAGTGCGCCGGCGGCCTCGTCTGCGCGCGATAGCAGTCCAATCTTATCCAACCACGACGTGGCCAAATGCAAAGCGTCGTTCTCGGCGCGCCCGAAATCGCCGAGCCCCAGCATTGCGCCGATCGCAAATCCTGATGCCCGCGAAAGCACGTTGTGCTGCGCGACCATGAGATTCTCCAGAACGGTCATGCCGGGAAACAGGCGGATGTTCTGGAACGTCCGCGCTACGCGCGCATGGGCGTTGATCTCATGATCGGTGAGGCGCTCCAAATAGAATGGCGTACCGTCGCTTCCATTGAGCGTTATCATGCCTTCTGTCGGCTTGTAGAACCCAGTGATGCAGTTGAAGACGGTCGTCTTACCGGCGCCGTTGGGGCCGATCAGCGCAGTGATATCTCTTGCGCCCACAGAAAAGGACACGTCCTCCACAGCCACGAGCCCGCCAAACCGCATGGTTAGGTGTTCGACCTGCAGGAGGGGATCGGTATCCCACCGTCTGGCGTTATCGTCGCTCATCCGCGTCCCTGCCTAACGAGGTCTCCGGAGATGCTCCCGCCATCGGAATGCGTAATTGTGGGTGCGCGCGAGGACACGAGCCCCCGAGGCCGCCAAACCATGATGCCGACCATCGCGAATCCGAAGAGAAGCATTCGGTAGAGCGCCGGATCGAAGTCCTGTCCGAAGATCGCTTGCAGCCCTTCGGTGTGTCGTAAGGCCTCGAACCCGCCGATCATCACCACGGCCGCGATGGCAACCCCAACTTGACTGCCCATCCCGCCAAGAACAACGATGGCGAGAATAATCGCCGACTCGATGAACGTGAAACTCTCTGGACTGACGAAACCCTGACGCGTCGCGAAAAAACAGCCCGCAAGACCGCCGAACAGAGCACCGGTCGCAAACGCGCTGAGTTTCGTCAGGGTCGTGTTTATGCCAAGCGAGCGGCAGGCGATCTCGTCCTCGCGCATGGCTTCCCAAGCCCGGCCGACGGGCAGTCGTCGCAAACGCAAAGTCACGAGGTTGGTTACGAGCGCGAGGACGAGAATGAGATAGTAAAGAAAGATCAGAGCATGCAGACCATTGTAGGGAATGCCGAAAAACTTGCTGAAGGTCATCCCTTCGGCGAATGGTGAAAACGGGAGGCCGAAGAAGCTCGGCTTAGGGATCCCTGCGATGCCGTTTGGGCCGCCTGTTACGTCAGTCCAATTAAGGAGAACGATGCGGATGATTTCCCCGAAAGCCAACGTCACGATTGCGAGATAGTCACCGCGAAGTCGCAACACGGGAAAACCGAGAATGATGCCCCAAAGCGCCGCTGCCGCGCCGGCGATTGGAAGACACGCCCAGAAGCCGAGACCGAGATGCGTTGCTAGCAGCGCGAACGTGTAGGCGCCCACGGCATAGAAGGCGACGTAGCCAAGGTCGAGTAGCCCTGCGAGTCCCACAACAATGTTGAGCCCCCATCCAAGCATAACGTAGGTGAGGATGAGGATCGATAAATCGAACCAGTAGCGCAGTGGCAGCCCGAGTCGGAATACGGACTCGAGCGCATAGGAAACGATCGGAAAGAAGAGGGCAAAGAGAACGCCGCCAGCGATAAAGATCTGAGCGTAGGGGAGGTTCGGGAAGCGCTGGACGATCGCGCGCCGTGCAATACCGAGACCGACGAACAGGAGCAATACGATGCCGAGTAGCTCATACGCGGCCTTGTCCAACAGTAGGCCCGTGGCCAGGCAGCCGGCGCCTAATGCGAGAGCCATGCAGAGTGTTGTGAGATCGCGTTTGTTGAACGGTTCTGAGTTGAAGAGCTTCGCAAAGGGTGTGGTGAGCGGGTACTGGGCGTGCCAAACGAAAAGGTTCAAAGCCAGACGCCCGAAGAACACGATTGCCACGACAGTGATCAACAAGCCCGGCCGCGGCTCAAGCGAGAGGCCCGTTCGGCCGTCGACAGTCCTAAGTCCAAGGACCAACGAGAACAGTGCGAAGGCAATGATTGCGGCGAGAAGAGAGTCGGTCAGTGCCGGTACAAGTTTGTGGTCACTGGATTTGCTGGTTTCGGCCAAACGTCACACCTTTTCGACCTCGGGCCGACCGAGCAGACCCGTTGGGAAGAAGATGAGGACAATAGCCAGCATCGAGAACGCGGCGACGTCCTTGTACTCAATCGAAAAGTAGGCCGACCAGAACGTCTCGATGAGCCCGATGATGAGTCCGCCCAGCATTGCGCCGGGAATGGAGCCGATGCCTCCGAACACCGCAGCGGTGAACGCCTTGATACCGACGATGAAGCCGATGAAAAAGTCGATCACGCCGTAGTAGAGGAGGTAGAGCAGCCCTGCGACGGCAGCGAGACCAGCCCCCAGTACAAAAGTCAAAGATATCGTTCGGTCCACGTTTACGCCCGACAGCTCAGCCATCAGGCGGTCCTGCTCGCAGGCCCGTTGCGACCGGCCTAGCGCGGTCCGCGTAATCAGGAACCAGAAACCGGTCATCATGAGCACAGTGGTCACGACGATCAGGATCTGGATGTTCGAAACGATAACCGTGAATGAGCCCTGCTGAAAGAGTTCGTACCCGCCGGTCACCACGGGCTGCAGTGGCTTCACTCTCGCGCCTTGTGCAATCTGAATGAAGTTCTGCAGCACGATCGACATGCCGATCGCCGTGATGAGGGGAGCAAGGCGGAAGGACTCGCGCAGCGGCCGATAGGCGACGCGCTCCACCGTCCAGCCCCATACGGCTGTCAGTCCAATGGCAAGGATGAGGACTAGAAGCAACGCAAGCGGGATGGCCGTGACGCCGATGGCCGTGAGCGCCAACAACGCGATCAAGGCGATGAACGCGCCGACCATGAAAATATCGCCATGAGCGAAATTAATCATGCCGATGATGCCGTAGACCATCGTGTATCCGATGGCGATCAGGCCGTAGATGGAGCCGAGCGTTACGCCATTTATGAGCTGCTGCAGGAAATAAGCCATGCGTGCCTGCTGTGCCTTCCCCCGTTTGGCTATGCAGACTGAGAGGACGGTGTGCGAGGCAGGGCCACGCGAGCCGCCTGGCGAGCCGAGCGCTCACCCTTACCTCAGTTCCCTATCTATTTAGCAAGAAGGTTGCGGCCTGTGCATGCCCAAATTCAGAGCAGAAGATGGGATCCGTCGCAAAATGGCGGATCGCCGGTATCCTTGCAGCCGCACAGCAGCGCCGTTTCCGTGCGTTCTGCAGTGAACATGAGGGGTTCGATGCCTGTGCCAGAATGCGAGCCGTCGCAAAAGGGCTGGTTCTTGCTGCGCCCACAGGCGCACCATGCGTAACGTTTGCCCTCTTCAAGCTCAACTTGGTAGGGGTTGAGCTGCGGGCGTTCGGGCTCGTCGGTCATTTGATTATCCCAGCTTTGTCATCCAACCAGTAGCCACGCTCTGCTTAGCCAATTCAGCATTGTGTGACAAGGAAGCGGTCCTCGGCCGATCTGACAGGTAACTCGGTTCTCTAGCTCCAAGGCTCCGACGAGACGGTCGATTCGGCGAAATGCCGCACGAGCACGATTTTTTTGAAGACCCCTTGAGTCCTAGGCGTATCCGCATCATAGAGGGCATGTCGCTGCTTCCTCCGTATTTTGGCTCGACTCTTGTGTCACTACGAGCCCGTGGAGGACGCGAGACGTTGCAGCGGGGGCATTGTTACTGTGGAGGCCACGTGTGGCTGAACTGATCTTTGCTCTATTGGCGCTGGCGCTTTTTTTTGCGCTTGCAATGAACCGGGCATCTTTCCGGACTTGGTCCATTGCGAGCGCGATCTATACCCTCGCGCTCCAAATTGCTTTCGGGTTTCCGCTTTGGTCCTTCACAGGCTGGCTGCTGGCCGGGCTCCTCTACGCTTGCAGCTTGGAGACCGTTAAGCGCAGCTACATCACCAAGCCCGTATTTCGCACTTTGAAGGGCGCAATGCCTTCTATCTCGGACACCGAGCGTGAGTCGATCGAAGCGGGCACCGCTGGCTGGGACGCGGAGCTTTTCAGCGGTCGTCCCGACTTCTCAAAACTTCGCCGGATAGCTCCAATCACACTCACCGACGAGGAGCAGGCCTTTCTCGACGGGCCAACGGAAGAGCTTTGCAAGAAGCTCGACGACTGGCGCATTCGAAATGAACTGCGCGACGTTCCAGACGAGATTTGGGAATTCGTTTGTGAGAACGGCTTCCTTGGCATGCTCATTTCTAAGGAGCATGGGGGACTTGGTTTTTCCGCGCAGGCTCAGTCGCTGGTGTTGGGCAAGATTTCCACCAAGAGTCCGGACGCGTGCATTATCGTGATGGTGCCCAATTCCCTCGGGCCCGGCGAACTGATCGAGAAATACGGCTCCGACGAACAGAAGGCCCATTATCTCCCAAGGCTTGCCAAGGGCGCAGAGATTCCCTGTTTTGCGCTCACCGGCCCCTTCTCGGGATCTGATGCGGCCTCTATGCGCGATGTCGGCATCGTCACGAAGGGTATGCATGCAGGCGTCGAGACCCTCGGCGTCAGGCTCACCTGGGACAAGCGCTACATTACGCTGGCACCGAAGGCGACGTTACTCGGCCTCGCGTTCCGACTCTTAGATCCGGAAAACCATCTGGGGCAGGGTGAGGAGGTTGGCATTACCCTGGCGCTTATCCCGACGGATCATCCAGGTGTCGAGACCGGGCACCGTCATCTACCATCGGGCGCCGCCTTCCCCAATGGGCCCACGCGCGGCCGCGACGTCTTTGTTCCGATGGAGTGGATAATCGGTGGCCCTGAACGCGCGGGCCAGGGCTGGCGCATGCTCATGAACTGTCTCGCCGCCGGGCGTGCGGTCTCGCTGCCAGCGACGAGCGCCGCGGCGGTCAAGGCCGTGGCGCGCCACAGCACCGCGTATGCACGCGTTCGCAAACAGTTCGGGTTGCCAATTGGCTTCATGGAGGGTGTCGAGGAGCCGTTGGCACGGCTTGTCGAGAATGCCTATGGCCTAGAGGCCGCGCGTGCCGTCACGTGCTCCATGGTGTCCGCAGGCGAGAAACCAGCAGTGATTTCCGCCTTGTTGAAGTACCTATCGACCACCCGTATGCGAGATAGCGTGAACGACGCGCTGGACATTCATGGCGGACGTGGCATTTGCGATGGCCCGTCCAACTACTTGCAGAGCGCCTATCAGATGGTGCCCGTCGGCATCACCGTGGAGGGCGCCAATATCCTGACCCGCTCACTCATTGCCTTTGCGCAAGGTGCGCTACGCAGCCACCCTTACCTGCTTTCGGAAATCGAAGCTTTGAGCGATGAGGACCGTGCGCAAGGGCTCGAGCGCTTCGAGGCGGTGTTCGACGATCATCGAGCGTTTCTCTTCTCGAACGCTACAGGTGCGCTGTTCCACAACATGACGTTTGGCAAGTTTGCCGCTGCCCCGCTCGACGCCGGTGAGATGACTCGTTGGTGGAAACAGTTGTCGCGCGCGTCGCGCTCCTTTGCGCTGGTCGCTGATCTAACCGTAGCACTGCTCGGTGGTGGTCTAAAGACCAAGCAGAAAATTACAGGCCGCATGGCAGACGCTCTCGCAGAGCTTTACCTGCTTTCGTCGATCCTAAAGCGCTACCAGGACGACGGACGACAATGGGCAGACCGGAAGTTAGTCGGCTATTGCGCGCAGAACTGCTTAGCGCGTTTCGATGCAGCGATGCGCGGGGTGCTTGACAACTTTCCGGTGCGTTGGGCGGCTTGGATTATGGGGCCGCTCGTGTTGC
Source organism: Methyloceanibacter sp. (assembly GCF_058506495.1). Taxonomy (NCBI): domain Bacteria; kingdom Pseudomonadati; phylum Pseudomonadota; class Alphaproteobacteria; order Hyphomicrobiales; family Hyphomicrobiaceae; genus Methyloceanibacter; species Methyloceanibacter sp. The sequence continues at coordinate 48,016 of NZ_JBZMXT010000007.1, forward strand.
CGTTCGGGGTTCGGCGCGCAGCATCGGACAAGGACGCAAAGACGATTGTGCGCCAGGCTTTGCAACCCGGTGTCTTTCGGGATCGTCTCACGCGGGACATCTACGTGCCAAACGATGCGCGCGAGTCGCTTGGACTCTTGGAAGTTGCTCTCGAAAAGACGATCGCCAACGAGGACGCAGAGAAAAAGTTGGAACGCGCAATCCGGAAGGGAGAGATCCAACGGTTCCACGATCGCGATTGGATCCAGCAAGCCGAGACAAAGGGTGTTCTGACATCCGAAGAAGCCCGCGAGCTGGCGGAGTTGCGGGACTTGGTTGCGCGCGTTATCGCGGTTGACGACTTCTCGCCCGACGACCTTGCTCGCAAACCCCAGCCGGGCCATAGCGCCTCCAGTTCCAATCAGCATATCGCCGCCGAGTAGAACCGTACGAATGCCAATAACCATTCCCGAACTTAGAGATTGGACGCTATCGATCGACTTCGAGCGGATCGCCTGGGCGGTTGCAGACCGCGAGGGCGAGAGCATGAACGCGCTTGGGCGCCGCCCAATGGAAGAACTCGAGAAGATTGTCTCCGTCGTCGAGGGTGCCGAGGCGGGCGAGATTAAGGGTCTCGTTCTTATCAGCGCCAAGGATACGAGCTTCATCGCGGGCGCAGACATCAATGAGTTTGATGGCTACGACACTGAGGACAAAATTAAAGACGCCGTCACCCAGACGCTGGGATTGTTCGACCGTATCGAGAAGCTCCCGGTTCCCGTTGTTGCAGCAATACACGGCTACTGCTTGGGTGGCGGGTTGGAACTGGCGCTGGCCTGCCATTACCGAATTGCCGACCGTGAGGACGGGACGCGTCTTGGCTTCCCCGAGGTCAAGCTCGGCATCTTCCCCGGTTTGAACGGGACAGTCCGCGCTATTCGCGCTGCAGGCCCGGTCGATGGCATGACTGCAATGCTCACGGGGAAGATGTATCGGCCAACAGCGGCGCGAGCCATGGGGCTTGTCGATCAACTTGTCCCTACACGACATAATTTGCGTTGGGCCGCGCGCAAGGCCGTCCTCAAGAAGCTCCGCTCAAAGGGGGCGCCCTGGTGGAAAAAACTCATGGCGAAGCAGCCCGTGCGGGGCATTCTGGCGAAGCAGATGCGCGAGAAGACAAGCGCAAAAGTGCGTGAGGAGCATTACCCGGCCCCCTTCCGGCTGATCGATTTGTTTGAGACCACGGGCGACGATCCGGACGCCATGCGCTTGGCCGAGACGGAGATGTTTGCGCCGCTCATGGTCAGCGATACGTCACGCAATCTTCGTCGTGTCTTCAAGCTCTCCGAGATGCTGAAAGCGGCAGCGCCAAAGGACTCGTTCAAACCACGTAAGGTTCACGTCGTTGGTGCTGGCACAATGGGCGGCGACATTGCTGCATGGTGTGTGGCGCGCGGGATGCAGGCCAGCCTCCAGGATCTCGACGAGGAGCAAATCGAGAAGGCGCTGTCACGCGCCAAGAAGCTCTTCAAAAAGCGTATGCGCGGCAAGACTGCCTTCGACTCGGCCGTTGCCCGTCTAATTGCTGACCCTCAAGGTAGACACATCAAGCATGCCGATGTCGTTATCGAGGCCGTGGCAGAGAAACTCGCGGTGAAACAAAACCTATTCGCCGAGCTTGAAGGCAAGGTGAAACCTGGTGCGGTCTTGGCGACGAACACCTCGTCGCTGAAGCTCGAAGAAATTGCGGCACCTCTGAAGGATCCCAGCCGCTTGGTCGGCATCCATTTCTTCAATCCGGTGGCGCTGCTTCCACTTGTCGAGGTCGTCCGCGGCGATGGAACGAGTGAAGAGGAGGTCGGCAAGGCTTGCGCCTTTGTAACGGCGATCGACAAGTTCCCACTGGTCGTAAAGAGCTGCCCCGGCTTTCTCGTGAACCGCGTCCTGGCGCCTTACATGATGGAGGCCGTTCGGCTTTACCAGGAGGGGCAGCCTCGTGAGAAGATCGATCAAGCCGCGTTGAAATTCGGTATGCCAATGGGCCCGATGGAGCTCATGGACATGGTTGGTCTCGATATTTGCAACAAGGTGGGCGAGGAGTTATCGCTCACGCCGGAAGGCGAGGGCTCTCGTGACAACGTCCTGTCCAGTCTCGTTCAGCAGGGCAAGCTCGGCAAAAAGACAGGCCGGGGCTTCTACCAATGGGAGGACGGAAAGCCTAAGCGCGAGCCCATGGACTTCTCCAATACCGAACTGATGCGGTTGGGCGAAAAGCTCATAGCCCCGCTTCTCGCTGAGGCGGCACGCGCAGAGGCGGAAGGCATCGTCGCCGATGCCGATCATGTGGACGCTGGCGTTATTTTCGGGACGGGCTTCGCGCCGTTCCGGGGCGGCCCACTGCATTACACCAAGACGAAGGATGCCTCTGCGGACCGGGCTGCAGCATGACCTTTCGCGGCCGGAAGGAACTTGGATGAAAGAGATGAACTTGCGTCGTGTCGCGGTGTTGGGCGGCGTCAGAACGCCATTTTGCCGGTCGCACACGGCGTTTGCAGAGCTCTCCAATCTCAGCATGCTGACCACGGCGCTGACCGGGCTAGCAGAGCGTTTTTCGCTCGAGGGATCGCATATCGACGAGGTCGTGGGCGGCGCCGTTGTGACGCACGCGAAGGACTGGAACCTCGCACGCGAGGCTGTCATCGGGAGTCCGTTGGCTGCGACAACGCCAGGCATAACGATGATGCAAGCTTGCGGCACCAGCCTTCAGGGTGCGCTGGGTCTTGCTGCTAAGATTGCGTCGGGTCAGATCGAATGCGGGATCGCGATGGGCACCGACACCACATCTGATGCGCCGATTGTCTTCCAGAAGAAGTTCGCCAAGCGTCTCATAGAGGCCTCTCGCGCTAAGAGCTGGAGCGAACGCCTCAGTGCGTTTAGGGGGATGAGTCCAGGCGAACTCGCACCGGTTCCACCAGATACGCGAGAGCCGCGTACGGGACTCGGCATGGGTGAGCACTGCGAGCTCATGGCGAAGGAATGGGGTATCACGCGCGAGGACCAAGACCTGCTGGCCTTTGAGAGCCACAGGAAGGCCGAAGCCGCTTATGACGAGGGCTTTATGGACGACCTCGTAATTCCGTGCGCGGGTGTTTTCAAGGACAACAATATCCGAGAGGAAATCTCGCTCGAAAAAATGGCCGAGCTGAAGCCGGTATTCGACAAGAAAAGTGGGACCATTACGGCCGCGAATTCCACGCCATTAACCGATGGCGCTGCCACAGTGCTTCTTGCGAGCGAAGAATGGTCAGTTTCCAAGGGAATACCAATTCAGGCTTATTTAACTTTGGGTCGTACTTCTGCCGTAGACTACGTCGAAGGTGAGGGTCTCTTGATGGCGCCGACTGTCGCTGTGAGCGATCTGCTACAGCAGGCAGGACTTGCTCTTCAAGATTTTGACTACTACGAGGTGCACGAAGCATTCGCTGCACAGGTACTTGCAACGCTGAAGGCATGGGAATCGGTGGACTATTGCCGAGAGCGATTAGGGCGGGAGGAACCCTTGGGATCGATCGACAGGTCCAAGCTGAACGTCGCGGGCTCGTCGATCGCGATTGGGCATCCTTTTGCCGCTACAGGGGCGCGAATCCTGGCAGTCTTAGCCAAACTCCTCCATAATAGGGGTGGCAAAAAAGGTTTGATTTCAGTGTGTACCGCTGGCGGTATGGGCGTAACGGCGATCCTTGAAGGGGTCGAAAAGTCCTAGCAAGCGGATGCGGTTTTAATGAGGGCGCAGATCAAGCAGATCAATAAGTGCTCCGCCGCCGGATCGAGTGCCGGGTCCAACGGACCCGTCGGGGACAGGGAGTAAGTGTGACACTGCCGAGGCGCTGCCTACTTGGCGCGTCTGACCCATGACGGAGGTTCTTATGCGGCACCATATTTTCTCAGCGGCAATGGGCATTGCCATCGCGGCCGTGCTTGTTCCGGTGAGCGCCACAACCGCACGGGCTGGCGACCCCACGGGTTACTGGCGAAAAGCAGACCAAGGCCAGTTTCCGGCGAAGATGCAGCTCTACCGTTGTGGGGGCCGTGGTATCTGCGTGAAGATCGTCTGGTTGCAGAACCCACGCGACAGTCAGGGTCGCGTTCTACAGGACGTGCGCAATGTGAACCCAGCCTTGCGTAAGCGCACCATCGAAGGCCTGCACATCATCAGGGGCATGAAGCAGGTGAGTGCCAATCAGTGGAAGGGCACAGTCTACAACCCTGAAGATGGCAAGACCTACTCGGCGACGGTCACCCTAGCGTCGTCCAGAAAGATTGTTCTCAAGGGCTGTGTTTCCTTCTTTTGCCGTGAGCAGGTTTGGCTAAAGACCTCCGCGCCTCCGCCTCGCGAAGAGGAGAAGCCGGAGCCGACAGTTGAGGCAAAGGCGGAGCCAGAGGCAGCGCCAGCAGTTGCAGCTGCCCCCGCGGCGGCAGTCAAGCCTGCGGCCACCGCCGCTGCGCCAACTCCGGCCTCGACCGGAATGGATGAGGATACTCTCGCGAAGGCGGTGAAATCGGCGTCCGCGCAAGGACAGGACGCCGCATCGCTGGGAACGGCTTATGCCGGGGAAGCGCGATGGATCCAGATGCCAACAAGCTATACCGGGGACAGCGTATCGAGCATCTTTGCAATGGCGACGCCGCTTCCCACAAGCCAGCCACAGGCCACGCCTCAGGCAGCGCCTGCGGCACCTGCCCAAGTCTCAGCGAGACCGGAAGCCCCGACAGCGCCCGATGCTCGGCAGGCCTCGGTTCAGCCTGAGTCAGCTCAGCCCGCATCAGCCCAGCCGGAGCCAGTGCAGCCTGACGCCGCTGCGCCGCCTGAGGCAGCTGCTGCGGATCAGGCCCAAGCCGCACCCTCGGCAGCAGAGAGCCAAAGGCTGACACGGCGGGAGCGCCGTCAGCAGCGACGCCAACAGCGGCTCAAGGAACTGCAGCAGCAGGGTCAGAACTTCGTTCCTTGGATGAGCCGGTAGCTAGTCGGGTTCGACTTCAGCATCCGCGGCTGTCTTGGAGAGGCGCCTTGCCTATGGGCTAACAGCGCGTCTCCGCGCGCAGTGCCTTCTTCGACAGCTTGCCGATCATTGTCTTCGGCAACTCGTCGCGGAACTCAATAGCAACCGGCAATTCGAGCTTTGAAAGCTTGGGCCTCAGGAACGTCATGAGGTCCACCGCAGTTTCTTTGCGGTCTTCGTGAAGACGAACAAAGGCCTTTGGAGCTTCACCACGATAGGAGTCTGGGATGCCGACGACGCAGCATTCGGCTACAGCGGGGTGTTCGTACAGTGCGTCTTCGACTCGGCGCGGATAGACCTTGAAGCCCGCGCTGTTGATCATGTCCTTGATGCGATCAACAATAAAAATGAACCCATCTTGGTCCATATAGCCGACGTCGCCTGTACGAAGATAACGCCCAACAAAAACGGCTGCCGTTTCGTCCGCCTTGTTCCAATATCCGCTCATGACCTGGGGACCGGCGATGCAGATTTCCCCCGGCTCTCCAAGGGGCATCTCCGTTGCGGGGTTCTCTAGCGATCGGATCGTAATGTCGGTCTGCGGCAGTGGTAGCCCGATCGAGCCGTCTTTGTGCCCATCGAAGGGATTGCAGGTCGCAACGGGCGACGTCTCGCTCAGGCCGTAGCCCTCCACAAGGGACCCGCCTATGAGCTTTTCAAACCCTTTCTTGACCTCCATGGGCAGCGCCGCGCCGCCGGAAATGCAAAACTGCAAGGAGGAAAGGTCAAAACTCTCGATGTGGCGATGATGTAGCATTGCCTGGAACAGTGTGGGCACACCCGGCATCACCGTTGGCCTCGCCGAGACAATAAGCTTCAGCGTCCGGCCGAGATCAAATTTCGGCATGAGAATGATCTCCATGCCGCTTGCGATCCCGAAGGTCATGACCGTGGTCATTGCGAAAACGTGGAAAAGCGGCAAGACGCCTAAGATTCGGTCCGCTGCTTCGCGGGGCCGCTGACCCCACATCCGGACCTGAGCGGTGTTGATAAAGATGTTGGCATGGCTGAGCATCGCCCCTTTGGGCGTGCCCGTAGTGCCGCCTGTGTACTGCAGAACAGCGACAGCCTCTGGCTTGATTTCGGGGCGGACAAAGCGGCCGTTATTAGCGAGGAGGTCGCGCTCGCGAACAATCTTCTTCCGCTGGCGTGAGAAACCGATGTTGGCGCGTCGAACCTTCCGCGTGAGCTTAAGCCCGATCTGCTTCAGTTTCGGCAGTAGTGCCGCGAAATCGGCGACTACTGCGCGTCCGAGGGTCCCGTCTGCCAGGAGGGGTTCGACCTTCTCGAACAGAAGCTGGAGATCGAGCGTGACCATGATCTGCGTCCCGCTGTCCCGGATCTGGAACGCGATCTCCTCGACGCTGTAAAGCGGATTGAAATTAACGACGGTGCCGCCCGCTTTGAGAATACCGAAGTAATAAATGATGTGGGTGGGAGAGTTCGGGAGCAGCAGTCCGACCCTAACCCCCTTTCGGACACCGAGGGCCGCAAGACCCTTCGCCGCTCGATCCGAGAGAGCGCCGATCTCGTCGTATGACAAGGTCTTGCCTTCAAAAACGGTACACTTTCTCGGGCCGAAGCGTTCTACGGCCTCGTCGAGGAGGCCATGCACGAGGCCCGGTTTGACCTCGGCGGACCAGGACAATCCGGCAGGGTAGGATCTAAGCCAGGGTCGATTCTCCGTGCCGGTTGCGGCTTGCATTGAGGCTGGGTTTGCCTGAACAGCCATTTCGTAAAGTGTTGTCTACCTCAAATTTGCGTTGCAATTCGGTATCTTAGCGGCGCTAGGCATCTCGCTTGGGGAGGCAATTCGCCGCAAGCTCCGATTCTCATATTATTGTACCACGGGAGTGGCTTTGCGGGTGCCGCAGGGCGTATGACGCGCCCAGATTATGCTAAAACGAAGGCAACCTCAGGCGCAAAAACGCCCATTTTGTTAGCGATTAGAGCGTATAGTGTCTTGAATCGAGCAAGCGTGGGGCGGCTGGACTCGACCTATTTTTAAGTCTATTCCATTGCCTGACTTGCCCTCGAACTCGCTATGTTTTAGCCAGGGAACATTGATATACGGACCCCTCAACGGGGCAGGAGAGTGATATGGACGAGGTGGCCACCAAGATCATTGAGATTCTGCGGAAGAATATGAAGGATCCCTCTAAAGAGGTTACGCTCGAGACGCCTCTGAGCGACCTGGAGATTGAGTCCCTCGATCTGGCAGTAATCGTCTTTGATATTGAGGATACCTTCGGAATCGAAATTCCTTATAATGCAAACGAAGAAGTCGAGGCATTTGCGACGGTCGGCTCGGTTGTCGATCGTGTGAAGGGAATCATTGCAGACTCGAAAGCTTCGGGCGCGGCAGCATAGACCAGCCCTACCGTTCGGGAGCTTTCCGGGGTATCGGCCAGGCTTGGAGTTACGGCTTAGCACTACATGACACACTCTAACGGACGCAGGCGCGTCGTGGTCACGGGCCAGGGCGTTGTTACGCCTTTGGGTACGGGCGTTGAAAAGTTCTGGTCGGGGCTCAAGTCGGGCACTTGCGGTATTCGCGAGGTGCAGAACTTCGAGACCGACGAGCTTTACATCACGATTGCCGGTGAAGTCCCGGATTTTGATCCAAGGGAACGCGATCTGAGCAAGCAGCTGCTCATGGCCGACAAGTACTCGCAGTATGCGGGCTGCGCGGCGCGCGAGGCCGTGGAGCAATCAGGCCTGGAGACACCCATCAGTGATGAGGATGCGTACCGTACGGCATGCATTATCGGATCTGGCGTTGGCGGACTGACCACGCTCGAATTCTCCTACAAGATGCTGTTCAAGGAGAACAAGCGCGCGACCCATCCGCTGACCCTTTTGAAGGCGATCGGATCGTCAGCTTCGGCACATGTGAGCATCGAATACGGGATCAAGGGTCCGACATTCGGTGTTGTTAGTGCGTGCTCCACCGCGACCCACTCCATTGGCGTCGTCTACCAGATGATACGGAGCGGCTTGGTTGACACAGGGATCGCCGGCGCCGCGGAGGCGTCGTTGAACTGGGGGGCGACCCGGGCTTGGCAGGCCATGCGCGTGCTAAGCCCCGACGGACTGTTTCCTTTCTCGAAAACGCGCAACGGTACGGTTCTGGCCGAGGGGTCCGGCGTTCTGGTGCTGGAAGAATACGAGAAGGCCAGGGCGCGAGGTGCACCGATCCTTGCCGAGCTCATGGGCTTCGGCATGACTGCCGACGCAGCCGACATGGTCAACCCCTCGATCGAGGGCGCCGCGACTGCCATGAAGATTGCGCTAGACGAGGCGGAATTGGCGCCGTCCGACATCGACTACGTCAACGCGCATGGCACGGCGACGGCAGTCAACGATGTCAACGAGACGCGTGCGATCAAGCACGTATTCGGGAACGCGGCGAACAATCTGTCCATCTCGTCCACCAAGTCCATGCACGGGCACACGCTCGGTGCTTGCGGTGGGATAGAAGCGACTGCGTCGATCAAGGCGCTTGCAGAGAATTTCGTGCCACCGACGATCGGTCTCGCGGAAACCGATCCGGAGTGCGATCTGGACTATACGCCCAATGCAGGGAAGGCTCGTGACGTCAATTATGTGATGTCCAACTCGTTCGCCTTCGGTGGCCTAAACGCCGTGCTCGTATTTGGCCCCAACCCGGCTTAGAGCGAGGCTGTCTAGTCGCGTAGCCAGCGTATTGGCCTGCCCCCCGGGCCTCCTTCTTGAGGTCGTGAAGATCGCCGGCGCTGATGCGATCCCAGAACCTGCCGCCTACGATCTGTTCTGCATCATAGGTAACAACGAGATAGTCTTCCAAGTCCCCTTTCAGCTTCTTGTTTTTCATCTCAAACGTCCAAAGAGACAGTTTCCCTTTGTCGTCTTCAGCCAGAACACTCTTTATAAAGGCGTGAGGCACAGGCACGTCAATGCCGTATTCATCGTTCTGATCGCCGATCGTCTCTACGGCCTCACCGAAGTAAAAGACCGGACAAGTCAGCACGTAAGTTTCAAGGACATTGTCTTGGTAGTTCAGGTCTCTAATAGCCTTCTCAAGTTCGACCCACTTGTGACGGTTCAGCCCCTTAGCTTGGGGCGACATGTTCGACAGTAGAAATGTTTCGCTGTTGTGTATTTCCCGAAGATTTTGATTAGCGCTGGCGACCAGGTGGCCTCGATCAAAACCACTTTTTCTGTAGGCGTTTAAGCCAGCGCGGAAGCGTTCTGGTATGCGAGTGTCTGCGCGGAAATTGTCTGACCGCTGCACGTCGGGAAGAATTTCGGAAATTAGCTCCTCATCTCGCTTGATGATCTCAAGCGTCCATTTTGCTTGCCGGAAATACCAAGAATAACCAATCGTGAAACGCCTGCCGGTAAGGATCTGGTCGCACGCTGGCGCACCGTAGCGGAGCTCTGGCTGCATCTGAAATGGGTCGTTCACCTCAAGCCTCGCTGATCCGTCGTTCTGCCTCAGGGAAGTCTGAGCCCATAAGCCGTACTCAACTAGAAGAAGGTATACTGCAAAGCTACAACACGCAACTGTCATTCCGAGTACGGAGCAAATCTTCTCAGTGCGGAGGTGATCCACATTTGCGACGTTAACAATGTGGTTTCGAACTCTTTGGCTTTTGCAGCCTGAGCGGCGCGCTCGTGTTTGGGCCGAATCCGGCTTAAGCCGCGCAGGCCCAAAAGCTTACATCTGCCTTGCCACGCTTGAGACCAGTCAGAGCGTCGGCTTTGTCAGATCAGTCCCAAACCCTTAAAGCTGGCATGGCCTTGCTTGCCGAAGATGACGTGGTCATGGATGACGATACCCATGGGCTTTGCCGAAGCAACAATCTGTTTGGTCATGTCGATATCTGCGGGGGGAGGGCGTCGAATCGCCGCTCGGGTGATGGTGGACCAATACGATGGCGGTCGTGGAGAGTTCCAGCGCTCGATTGACCACTTCACGCACATAGACCGGTGTGTGGTCTAGGACGCCCTGCTGTTGCACCTCGTCAGCGATGATTTGGTTCCGCTTGTCCAAGAAGAGAATGCGAATCTGCTCTTTGGTCTCGAACCCCATCGCGGCGCGGCAATAGTCAAGCACGCCCTGGCATGAGGACAGAACGAGCCGCTCCAGGACTTCTCCGCGCATGAGCCGCAAGTCAGCCGCCCGCACCAGCTTGATTTCTGTGACTGCCGCCTCCCCAAGTACCGGCACTTCGAGCGAGCGATCTTCGGGCGCATTCACAGCCTCGGCAAAGCTGCCGAAGCGATCCAGGATCGACTTGGCCAGGGGTTTTGTATCCCGGCGCGAAGAAGGACCAATTCGAACATCTCATAGTCGGGAAGGGACTCGCCGCCACTCTCACGGAAGCGCCTCCTGAGACGCTCACGATGGCCCAGATAGTGGGGTTTGCTATCTTCCTTGAAGCCCCCCCGCGGCGCCCGAAGCGATTTTATCGTGAGAACCTATGTGATGGTCAGACCTCAGCCTGCCTTTAGAGCTCATTGTTTGGAGTCCTGTCTTGTCGCCTCCTAGATCAGCGCATGCCTATGCGCGTACGGGCGGACGATCAAGTCCAGCGGGTGACAGGGTAAAGATATCGCATCCTGACTCCGTCACGCCGATCGTGTGTTCGTATTGCGCCGAAAGCGAGCGATCGCGTGTTACGGCAGTCCATCCGTCAGCAAGGATCTTCACATGGGGCTTGCCCAAGTTGATCATTGGTTCGATCGTGAACAACATGCCAGGTTTCAGCGGCAGGCCTTCGCCCGGGACGCCGTAATGAAGAATGTTCGGCCGGTCGTGGAAAACTTGGCCAAGACCGTGTCCGCAGAAATCGCGGACCACGCCGCAGCGCTCCGCCTCTGCATAGGTCTGAATGGCATGACCGATATCGCCAGTCGTCGCCCCGGGTTTCACCGCCTCAATGCCAAGCATGAGGGCCTTGTGAGTCACCTCGAGAAGGCGCTCCGCAGCGCGGGGAATTTTGCCGACGGGATACATGCGGCTCGAGTCCCCATGCCAACCATCGACAATGAGCGTAACGTCGACATTCAGAATGTCGCCATCACGCAGTGCCCGTGAGCCGGGAATGCCGTGGCATACGACATGATTCAAAGAGGTACAGATGGATTTCGGGAACCCCCGGTAGTTCAGGGGGGCAGGCGTGGCGCCGTGCGACATGGCGAAATTGAACACGAGGTCGTCGAGCGCCTCTGTCGTAACGCCGGGTTCCGTGTGCTCCACGAGCATATCAAGGACTTCGGCCACAAGCCGGCCCGCCTTCCTCATTCCGGCGAAAGCTTCGGGGCCATGCAGCTTTATTCTGTTATCGCGCGTCTGGGCGCGGGCGATTTCTAAGTTGGACATTGGACCGGATTATAGGGAGCGCTGGCATTTCAGCTAGTGAGAAATCGCCCCTTTTTCAAGATAAGACGGCCTCTTGGTCAGTTAGACGAAGTGGAATCGTCCTTGGGCGGCTCAGGCCCTTCAGGGAGAGACTGGTGGCGACGGCGAGAGCTTCGACGCCGGCCGCTGTGGCGGCCCTAAAGGCGGCGGCATATTTGGGATCGAGATCTTCTGCCAATGCAAAGGCCTCGGCATCGCCTCGTTGGATGAAATAGATCATGACCGCGCGAGACCCCGCGGCCACCATGTCAGCGAGCGCTTCCAGGTGTTTGGCGCCCCTCGCGGTGACAGCATCGGGGAATTCGGCCAGTCCTACCTGGCGCATCAAATGAACGTTCTTTATTTCCACGTAGCAGGGTGGGCGGCTCTCATCCTCGAGCAAAATGTCGATCCGGTTATTGGCGCCATACCGTACTTCCCGGCGCAAAGACGCATATCCACCAACTTCTGGAATGAGACCATTTTCGATCGCTGCGGCCACCGCACCGTTGGGACTCGACGTGTTGATGCCAACAAGGGTTGGGCCCAGTCCGAGATCGACCTCAATCAGCTCCCAGGAGTAGGCCAGTTTTCGCTTTGGGTTGTTCGATCGCGACAACCAGACGCGCGAGCCCGGTTCGGCAAGCCCCAACATTGACCCCGGATTCGCACAATGAGCCGTAACCGTCTCACCTGTCCTGAGTTCGATGTCGGAGAGAAAGCGTTTGTAGCGCTTGATCAACCGGCCCTCGACGAGCGGGGTAGAAAACCTCATGAGCATGAGAGACCCTACAAAGACCTTTGGAACGCAACAAGCGCGTGGTGCGAACCATCCCCACTAGACACGTGCCTCATCTTACCTTTCACTCCCGGGGCATGATCGAGACCCCGCGCAACCAAGATACTGTGACTGCTGCTCTCGTCGTTATCGGCGAAGAGATCCTCTCTGGACGCACTCAAGACGCCAACACGCGCTACATCGCGGCGCATCTCTCAAACGCGGGAATTGCCTTGCGTGAGGTCCGGGTCGTCGCCGATGTGGAGGCGGAAATTGCAGATGCGGTCAAAGCGCTGCGGCAGCGCTATTCCTATGTGTTTACAACCGGCGGCATCGGGCCCACGCACGACGATGTGACGACGGATGCAATAGGCCAGGCTTTCGGCGTTACCGTTGCCATCAATGACGAAGCTGTCGAGGCGATGCGCCTGCAATATCGTCCCGAGGATCTCACGCCTACGCGCCTGAGAATGGCGCGCATTCCCGACGGCGCAGCGCTCATCCACAATGCGGTGTCGCGGGCGCCCGGCTACATGATCGAGAACGTGATCGTTATGGCAGGCATTCCTGGCGTCATGCAGGTCATGTTGGATGAGGTCTTGCCCCGCCTCGCCAAAGGGCGTCCTTTGAAGGCCCGCGCCGTACGGGTGAATGCTCCAGAGAGCGAAGTGGCGACACCGCTGGCCGCACTTCAGGCTGACTATGCTGACGTCCAGATGGGCTCGTATCCATTCGTTGAACATCGACGTTATGGAACATATCTCGTTTTCCGATCTGTCGACGATCAGAGACTTGGCCAGGCTGTCGACGCGCTTTGGGAAATCATCAGTGAACGTGGACTCATAGCAAGCCAAGTCGAAGACTCTTAATTTCGAACACCGTTAACAACGCGCTAAAGAGCAGCCGCCCGAATCACTTTGAGGGCCTTTCGGGCTTTCTCCAAAGCTGTGGAAACTTTTTGCGCTTGGCCGGTTCTCAGAAGCCGCGCGGGTTCATTTTTGACATTTCAACCCATGCGATTCGTCATGGGTCGATTAAGCCAAAGCTCCTCGGCAGCTCTTGGCGTGCGCCCGATGTGTCAAAACAAGGACCAACGCTATTGCCGATACGAGGTGCGCGCGCCTACTTGTTCACCTTATGTGATCGGTATACAGAGCGATAGTCTGATCAAAGCTAGGAGCCCGCGGCTTCCCGGGTTGAGGCGATTGCCTCTGTTCGACGTATGGCTGAAACGCTCAGTGGTCGGTTTAGTACGCACGCGACAAGTCATCGACACGCAGAGGAGTTGCCCTCGTTGCGGCTTGTTGCGCTCGATCCTTGTTTGGGTGGGGAAGATAAGCGACGAATGCGGTGGAATGTCACCGAGCGACGGTTCGCTCGCGCAACATTGCGGTCATTTGAGATATTACGCGGCAGTCGCGTAAGTTATTGAAAAAATAAGAAAAAAGGCGCGAAGAGCGTGACTCTCGCGCCTTTTTGGAATGCTGTCGCAAATAACTACGCCCGTCTGGTGGTCTTCTTCTTTGCGACTTTTTTCTTCTTCGCTACCCGTTTTTTTGCGACTTTTTTCTTCTTTGCGACCCGCTTCTTTGCGACTTTTTTCTTCTTTGCGACCCGCCTCTTTGCAACTGCCTTTTTCTTTGCGACCCGCTTCTTTGCGACTCTCTTCTTCTTTGCGACCCGCTTCTTTGCGGCTGTGGTCTTGCGAACAGTTTTCCGCTTGGCCGCTACGCGCTTCTTGGCGACGGTCCTCTTCTTTGCGACTTTTTTCCTTTTGGTCGCCGCCTTCTTCTTTGTTGCGCTCTTCTTCTTTGCTACTGCCATTGCTAAATCCCTTCCTATCGGGTGATTGGATAATCAGATTACTCTAAAACTACACCCTAACTACACCCGCTCGTCGATCCGCACGTATCGCATTTCAGACACGTGCCATTCCGAACGAGGGTAAAGTTGCCGCATTCTCCACATGCTTCCCCTTCATAACCCTTAACGCGCGCTTCGGCGACAAGCGCCGATGCGCCGCGTTGGGTCAGGGCTTCCGCAGCAAGCGCCACATGCTCTGCCGCATCGGAAGGTGTAGCTTCGAGTGATGCGGTGGCCCGTCCCGTTGTCTCTGGCAAAGACTCTTCATCGACTTCACTGCTTATCGCTCGAACCTGTGCAGTGGCTGACTGGGCGTCTCCGGCGACTGGTGAAGAGCGTTCACCTAACCGTCCGCGCGTGAAGCCGGGAGACACGAGCGTCTCCGGAACGGATTGGCCATGACCTGTATCTCCCGATCCGACCGTCGTACTCCCAATCTCGTTGGGATCGACATGAGCGAGTTCGAAACGGCCAAGGTAGGACACAGCCAGTTCCCGGAAGAGATAGTCGAGAATGGATGTGGCGTTCTTGATCGCCTCGTTTCCACGCACGGGACCTGCAGGCTCAAAGCGAGTAAACGTGAAGGCATCAACGAATTCTTCGAGCGGAACGCCGTATTGCAGACCAACGGATACCGCTATGGCGAAATTGTTCATCAGTGACCGGAAGGCAGCACCCTCCTTGTGCATGTCGATGAAAATCTCGCCGAGGCGTCCGTCATCATACTCACCAGTACGCAAATAGACCTTGTGTCCGCCGACCACGGCTTTCTGGGTGTAGCCCTTTCGGCGATCGGGCAAACGCTCGCGCTCGGCGGACGCACGGACGCGTTCGATCACACGTTCCACGACCCGCTCGGTCACGACAGTTGCGCGTTGGACAGCGGGTTGATCGGAGGTGATTGCCGTAAGGACTTCGTCTTGCTCTTCTTCGTCCTCAGCGAGGAGCTGCGCATTCAGCGGTTGCGAGAGCTTAGAGCCGTCGCGGTACAGGGCGTTCGCCTTCAAGGCGAGGCGCCAGGACAAGAGATAGGCGGCCTTGCAGTCCTCCACAGAGGCCTCATTCGGCATATTGATGGTCTTAGAGATGGCGCCGGAGATGAACGGCTGCGCTGCCGCCATCATGCGGATATGGCTCTCCACGGAGAGGGAGCGGGTGCCTTTGCGTCCGCACGGAGAAGCACAGTCGAAGACCGGCAAATGCGCGGGATCAAGACCCGGAGCCCCTTCGAGTGTCATCGCACCGCAGGCATACTCGTTCGCTGCTTCGACATCCGCTTTCGAGAAGCCGATTTCGGCTAGAAGGTCGAAGTCAGGCGCGTCCAGCTGCTCCGCGGCAAGACCGAGCGTCTGCGTGCAGAAGTCCTCACCAAGTGTCCATTTGTTGAAAACGAACTTGATGTCAAAGGCGGACGAGACCGCCTTTTCCACGGCATCAAGCTTTTCAGGCGCGAAACCTTTATCCGCAAGGGACTCAAGGTTGACGCCAGGTGCGCCTTGGAGAGAGCCATGGCCCACTGCGTAGTCGATGATCTGCTGGACCTCGGCCTCGTCGTATC
>NZ_JBZMXT010000008.1:0-55567 GCF_058506495.1 Methyloceanibacter sp.
CATCCGCGTGTCGCTCCAAAAAGCAAAAGGCTAGGGCGAGGCCCCTTGCACCCCCGGCAGGCTGGGAGCGTGCTCGTCCTCGTCACTTTCATGACGTCGCTGACAGTGCGCACGTTTCCCGGCTATCATGCCGCCGAGGGTGCTGCAGAAAAACAAAACATAGGAGCGCGTCTGGTCTCAGGCGCAGCCCGTCGCCGGTGCCCTGCATGCCGATAGGGAGGCCTCTTTCCTGGAGCGATGAGATGAAAGGATAAGGGACCATGACGCTAGGCGAGCGCGTATTCATCTATTGCGAACGGGGAACCAACGAGGCCCTGTGGGCTGAGCCGATCAATGCCATCTCCAATGCTGGCTTCTTTCTAGCCGCACTCATCTTCTGGCAACTGGTTCTTTGGCGTCCGCCGGAGCAACGCAGCGCAGACCACTACCTCTTCATTGCGCTCGTCTTTGCAGTCTGTTTCGGCAGTACGGCTTTCCACGTCTTCGCGGATCACGGTACGGCGCTCGCGGACGTGATTCCCATTGGTCTTTTTATGATGGTCTATTTCGGCTTTGCGTTGAATCGGTTCTTGAGTGTGCCGCCTGCGTGGACGGTCCTTTTCGTGACGATCTTCGCGGGGCTTATCGGCGCCGCCACGCAGCTTCAGTGCTGGGAAGGCGGTGTCGGTTTGGCCACCATGGCGCCGGATGAGGCCCAGAGTTGCTTGAATGGCAGCGTGGGCTATCTGCCGGCTCTCGGGGTACTCATTATCGTCAGCATGCTGGTCGCGGAACGGCGGCACAAGGCGGCTCCCTACCTCCTGGCGGCTACCGTCGTCTTTACTTTCTCGATCCTACTTCGCTCGGTCGATATGGCGTTTTGCGAGAGCGTGGTGATCGATGGACGCGACACCGGCACGCATTTCCTCTGGCATCTCTTGAACGCCGTCGTGCTATTCTTGCTGATGCGCGCAACTCTTGAGACGGAGATTAAGCCCGCGCCGGCTGCGGCCGAGGAAGAGCCAGAAGAGGACGCGCCTGCTGCCAAAGCGGAGCCCGAACCAATGAAGGAATCCGCGGCGGAAGCCAGCGAGACGCCGGACGATGGTGCATCCGACGATGCCACCGAGGAAGAAGCCTCCGAGAAGGAAAGTGAGCCGGAAAATAAGTCTGAAGAAGAGGCCTCGGCGGAAGAGACGGCCGACGAGGAACCATCAGGCGACGACGCTCCTAAGGCGGAGTCGTCCGATGCCGAATCTTCCAAGGATGATGGCTCCCAGGCTGAGCCATCGGAGGGTGATACTGACAAAAAGAAGGAGCCCTCTTGAGGGTTCCCACTTGCATGATGTGCCTCTGCCCTTAGACAAATCGCATCGCACCCGTTAGTAGGGCTATTCTCGAAGGCCGGGCTGTCGTTGGGATGGCTCTGTTCGGCGGGGGACGCGCGCATTGCGTCCCGCTCGCCTCGCGGACGTGGTGGAATTGGTAGACACACAGGACTTAAAATCCTGAGGCCGAAAGGCCGTGCGGGTTCGACTCCCGCCGTCCGCACCAACGAGCCCGGACAGTACACGAGCGTCGGGAGGACCCGGCTATTGCATCTTGTAGGCCGATAGCTTGCCGTCGAGCATCATCGGAATGATCACCAAGTTTCCGTCGTCGGTGACAAGATGATCGGCGCTGCCCTTGTTCAGGTCCATGAGCTGTTCGGCCTCTCCGCTCTCAGAGATGCGAAAAAGAGCGCCGTTGAACCAGTCGGTCGAGAGGAAGCCACCTTTGCCATCCGGTTGAAGTCCATCGAGGTTCCCGACGGGCTTGTCCCCGAGTTGCGTCACTTCTTTCGAGCCGTAGTCGATGGCCCTCAGACTTCCTGGCACGTCGGTCGAGAAGTCATCCTTGGGAACGCCCCAGGTAGCAATCAATAGCCGGTCGTCTTCGGCCAGCACGCCATTCGGATGATCAAGGTCCGCCGTCTCCAGCCAAAGGGAGAGCTCGCCGTCGTTGAGAAGCCAAATCTGGTTCTTGAGCATGTCCGACACGAAAACCCGGCCGTCCCTGTGAATCGAAACACCGTTCAGAAACGTGGCACCGGGTGCCTTGTAGGTCTGCAGAACCTTGCCGGTCTTTGTGTCGACGACCACGACCTCGTCGATGTCGGCCACGTAGAGCTTGCTATCGCGAAATGCGAGACCTTTCGGGGCGTTCAGCCCGCTCACCCATTCCTTCTCTAGGATTTCGCCTTCGGGGGAGACCTTTGAGATATAGCCGTTGCCGTCGGCATCCGTCGGCTTGCCGTTGACATTTGAGAGATAGAGCACGCCGGATTCATCGTTCCGAACTACGGACTCCGGACCGTCGAATCCTTCGGCCTCCCATGCAAGTTCAAGCGCGTTCGCCCCCTTTGGCTGTACGAGCAGCACTAGGAGGAGCGTCGCAGTTGCCATGCAGACTATTCGTGCAAGTCGCTGTTTCATCACTGACCTCATCGCGATTGGGGAAACACAGAAAATCCGCGATTTTCCTCTCGGTCCTTGGGCTGAGGAAAACCGAACACTCAGCTATTGATACCGTCTCCACGTAATAAGAAAAAGTCGGCAACGATAGGACTATAGCCTTGCGGCAGTCCTATCTACAGCCGCTACGCGGCGGCGTCCCTCGCGCGAACCTTCTGCAAGGTGCTGAAGCCTTCGAACTCAGGATGACCTTGGTAAAGCGGCTTTCCTTCTCCCGCGCGCGCATGCGCTTTGCGAAAGGCTTCAGACTTTGTCCACGCTTCGAAGTCGGCGTGCGAGCGCCAAATGCTGTGTGAAGCATAAAGGACGTGGTCGTCTCTTTCAGGCCCCTTGAGCAGATGAAACTCAATGAAGCCCGGTACGTCTTCGAGATGAGTCTCGCGCTTTAACCAGACTTGCTCGAAATCGTCTTCAGCGCCCTTTAGTACTTTGAACCGGTTCATGGCGATGAACATGCGTCTTGTCCTTCTCTGTCTTGTTATTTGCTAACTGGCGTCAGCGCAACAGCATTAGATTGCTAACTGTCTTTAGACGGGCTGCCTTGCGATTGCTCCGGTGGTGGTGCGTCAAAGACAGACCAATCCACTTTGCGGCCCGTCGGCGACAGATTCTTGCGTTCGCTTTTGTCTAGCAACAGGTGTGCCTTTGCGACCATCAGTGCCGTGACCGGGGCTGTCAGAAACAGAAATGTCGTAATCAAGAGCTCCTGGATAGAGAACGTGTCGCCGTTCAAGAGGAAATAGAGCATCGAGGCAATGAGTACCGCGCCAATGCCAAGCGTCGTTGCCTTTGTAGGCCCATGTAGTCGCCGCATGAGGTCAGGGAGTTTCGCCAGCCCGAGAGAGCCAACAAAAAGAAAAAAGGCTCCGAGACAGATCAGGCCCGCAACCGCGATGTCGCCGAAGTCTGTCATCGGTCTACTCCATCACATTGCCGCGCAAGATGTACTTGCAGTAGGCGACAGTCGTCAGGAACCCTACCATTGCAAACAGCAGCGCGACCTCGAAATAAATTTCTGTGCCCCAATAAATGCCAGCGAGGACAACGAGGCCGATCGCGTTGATCGTCAAAGTGTCGAGCGCAAGGATGCGGGTTGGCATGTCTGGGCCTACAAGCACGCGGTAGAGACACAAGAGTATAGCGGCACTAATGGCGACGAACGCGATGGCACAAGCGATTACGATCATCTCTCGAAGATCCTCTTCAGTCTGGACTCATAGCGTGCCTTGATGTCGGACACAGTCTTCTCGGGGTCGTCTGTATCAAGGCAATGAACAAGCAAGGAGCGCCCATCTGCGCTTAGGCTCGCGCTAACGGTGCCGGGGGTCATTGTAATCGTTCCGGCAAGAGTAGAGATCGCCTCCGGTGTCCTAAGGTCAAGCGGCACGGTGACGAATTGCGAGTGCAGATCTTCCCCGCGGCGGAACAGGATCAGGTGAGCCACCTGAAAATTGGCGACGACAATGTCTGTGAGCACGATCGCTGCGTACTCGATGATCGTAAGGGGACTCCGAACCACGGGCCGGTCAGGCCAGAAAGCGCTCGTCAATCGAGGCACCACGATGCCGAGAATGAGGCCGAGCACAGCGGCGCCCCACGAAAATCCGTTGAGCAGAATCCAAACGACTACAATCAGCAACGTCAGCAGGGGATGAGGAATAAGGTTTCCGGACATGGTCACTATTCCCCAGGGCTTATGGTTGGTGCGGAGGGATCCGACATCGTGTTTGGCGTCGTTATTGGTCGTTCCGGTTCGACATTTTCTCGATCGCCAAGGACGGCGCGGACATAAGTCTGCGTGTCGAGCGCCTGTTCCGCTGTTGCATAAAGGGCTCTAACCGCTGGACCGGCAAAGACAGCGAACATCAGGCTTGCTCCCACAAGACACGCGACCACGATGATCGGCGTGACCGCTGCCGTATCCCATTTTGGGCCAGTCGTCTGACCCTCTGCCTTCCAAAAGACGGTACTCCCCGCCCGGGCAAATGCGATCGTCATCATGAGAGACGACACGAGGATCGTGGCCCAAATGAGCCAGGCCTTCGACGCTTCATAGGTGGCATCCAGGACCAGAAGCTTTCCGATAAAGCCGGAAAGGGGCGGTAGCCCGACAACGGCAATAGCCACAAGGAAGAATAGCGCACCAATGACAGCTGCTTGGCTGATGGGATTGCCAGGGACCAAAGCGTCGAGCTTAACAGTGCGCCTAGACGCGATGAGATCCACGATCAGGAAGAGAGCCGCGCCAGCGATCGTGCTATGGACGAGGTAGTAGAGTGCTGCGGTCAACCCATCGACACTGAACTGTCCGACAGCGACCAAGAGAACGCCCATGGACGCAATCGTGTTGAAGGCGGCCAGATTGAAGAGTTTCCTGGTTCCGAGAAGGCCGATTGTGCCCACGGCAATCGTCACGAGCGCTGCCGGAACAACCCAGGGGGCTGCAACGGCGCCTAGCGCGGCGGGCGCCGCCCCATCTCCAAACACCGTCCCAAAGACGCGGATGATCGCATACGCGCCCACCTTGGTCATGATCGCGAAGAGCGCGGCAACGGGAGCGGACGCGGCGGCGTATGTCGCAGGTAGCCACCAATGCAGCGGTACGAAGGCAGCCTTTAGCGCGAAGACCAGTAGCAGCAGTAGCGCGCCCGTTTGCAGGAGCGCTTGATCACCCTCGGCCACCGCGCGTGCCTTAACAGCGAGGTCTGCGAAATTCAGTGTCCCGACCGTCCCGTAGATCAAGCCGATGGCTATCAGGAAAAGCGACGAAGCGATGAGATTGATCGCCACATATTGAAAACCTGCTCGCAAGCGCTTGGCGCCGCGGCCGTGGAGCATGAGGCCGTATGAGGCGATCAGCATCACCTCGAAGAACACGAAAAGGTTGAATAGATCGCCTGTAAGGAAGGCACCATTCAAGCCGAGAAGCTGAAAATGGAAGAGCGCGTGGAAATGCCGTCCGTGCCGGTCCCATCCAGCCATGGCGTAGAGCAGCACGGCCAGCGCAAGTCCTGCGGTCAGAACCAGCATCGTCGCCGAGAGGCGATCGAGGACAAGTGCAATTCCGAACGGCGCGGGCCAGGCGCCAAGGCGATAGGCATCTGTCTCGCCATCGTCCAGGATCAGATAGAGAAAGACCGCAATGACCACGAGCGCGGCTGTCGAAGACAGCGAAACGAAGCGTTGAATTGAGATATCGCGCTGCCGTAACAGGATCAGGACAGCGGCGGTTATGGCTGGCAGGATCGTTGGTGCGATGATCCAGCTGGTTGCTAGAGGCGCGTCCGTCATGAGCGCGTCTCCGTCTCGTCGTCCCACTCATCTTCTGGGAGGTCTGCCGTGTCCGTTGCCGTTTCCAAAAATCCACGGATTGCGAGCACGACGATCAAGGCCGTCATGCCAAAGGAAATGACGATAGCCGTCAGGACAAGCGCCTGGGGCAGCGGATCGGTATAGCTTTCGGCGCCCGTGATGATCGGTGGTTGGTTTACGACGAGACGGCCGGACGAAAACAAAAAGATATTGACCGCATAAGACAGCAGCGTCAGGCCCACCACGATCGGAAAAGTCCGCTTCTGGAGAATCAGGTAGACAGCGGCCGCCGTCATGAAACCAATTGCACTGGAGACGATCAGTTCCATGTCAGCTCCTATTGTTCTTTGAACTGACGACTTGGCCGTCTATAAGTGGCACGTCCATCGGGCCTTCGGGAACGACTTCTGGTTCGGCGCGGGCTTCAACGCGCGATATCTGAGCGAGCGAGAGCATTACGACGCCAACCACGGCGAGGAACACGCCGAGATCGAAGGACATCGCTGAGGCCACTTCAAATTCGCCGACAAGCGGAAGTTCAACATAGGTGTACGTGCTGGTTAGGAAGGGCCAACCGAAGATTAGCGACACAACGCCCGTGAGGCCGGCGATCAGCACGCCAGCGCCAATGAGGATATGGCTACCTAGGCGCATGCGATCTGCAGCCCAGGAGTAGCCGCTCGCGATGTACTGCATGATCAGAGCGATCGCGACGACGAGACCCGAGACGAAGCCGCCACCCGGTTCGTTATGGCCTCGCAGAAATATGAACACCGCGACCACAAGCACGAGCGGAAACAGAACGCGAGTCGCAACGACAAGCATCATTGGATGTGCATTGACGCTCTGCTCTCGGTCGCTTCGGATGCCGGCAAGTGTCCGCGCAGCTGCACCACGCAGGGCATTGTCAAGCAGTGCGAAGATGGTGATGGCAGCAATTCCAAGCACAATGATTTCGCCGTACGTATCGAAGCCGCGGAAGTCGACGAGGATTACGTTGACGACGTTGGTGCCACCACCTCCGGGCTTGGCCTCCGCCAGGTAATAGTCCGAGATCGGTTGGAAGTCGCGGGTCATGATTGCGTACGCAAGAGCGGCGACGCCGATCCCGACAGCAGCTGCGACTAGACCGCGCGCGAACCGTCCGCCTGTACTCGTTTCCTGCGGTGACGTCTGCGGGATGAGATTGAGCGCAAGCAGCAACAGAATGGTCGTGACAATGTCGACCGAGATCTGCGTCAGGGAGAGGTCGGGCGCCGAGAATTGCAAGAAGAAGAGGGCGGCAATCAA
This sequence comes from Methyloceanibacter sp., assembly GCF_058506495.1. Taxonomy (NCBI): domain Bacteria; kingdom Pseudomonadati; phylum Pseudomonadota; class Alphaproteobacteria; order Hyphomicrobiales; family Hyphomicrobiaceae; genus Methyloceanibacter; species Methyloceanibacter sp. The sequence goes on from NZ_JBZMXT010000008.1 coordinate 7,095, forward strand.
GCCAATGCCACTCGTCATGATCAAGGACAGTAATCTGTTCTGATGCCAGAACAGCAACGAGATGCAAAGGGCTGCTAGGACAAGCCAGGCGGCCGCAGCTGGGAACTCCCCAGGGATAGCGGGCCGCGCTCCCGACGTGTACGGAGCACTGAAGAAGCCTACTGTGCCTACCGCGAGGATCGTTACCAGTGTGATGCCGGCATATCTCGGGAAAGATCCGGTGTGTGTAGCATCGATAAATCCGCGTGAGCCTCGAACGAGACCCGAGATTGCTGCGTCGAAGATGCTCTTGGCATCCATTCCGGAGAAAACAAGTCGTAGCCGATTTGCAGCGTCATAGGACCGGAAGAGGAATGCGCCGCCGAGGAGAGCAATGATGCTCATGAACAGTGCGGGCGTGAAGCCATGCCAGAGCGCAAGATAATACTTCGGCAGAGGCTCGCCGACGACTGCACGGGCAGTGCGCTCTACGATAGCGCCGGCGGTCTGGGCCGGAAAAATGCCGATGACGACGACCAACGCAGCGAGGATAGCGACAGGCAGCCACATACCGACAGGGGGGTCGTGTGGCTTTTTCGGATAATCGTCGCGGACAGGGCCAAGGAACGTGCTGATGGCGAAGCGATAGGAATAGGCCGCCGAAATCAAGGATGCCAATGTGACGAGGACCGGAATGACCCAGGGATGTCCCAAGATCGCCGTATGCGACGCCTCCTCAAGCATCATCTCTTTGGAGAGGAAGCCGTTGAAGAACGGAAGGCCGGCCATCGAGGCCGCAGCAACCATGGCTAGCGTGGCTGTGATCGGCATCAGCATAGCCAGGCCGCCGAGACGGCGAATGTCACGGGTTCCCGTCTCGTGATCGACAATCCCTGCGCTCATAAAGAGCGCCGCCTTGAACGTGGCATGGTTGAGGATGTGGAACACGGCGGTGATTGCGGCCATCGGTGTCGCAAAACCGAGCAACATCGTGACCAGGCCCAGATGGCTAACCGTCGAGAAGGCAAGCAGCGCTTTGAGATCGTCGCGGAACAATGCGATCCACGCCGCGACGAGCATGGTGATGAGGCCAACCGGCGTTACAATCAGGAACCACACATCGGCGGGCGAGAAGACCGGCCAAAGCCGGGCCATCAAGAACAGTCCCGCTTTCACCATGGTTGCGGAATGCAGGTACGCTGAGACTGGCGTCGGCGCGGCCATGGCATGCGGTAGCCAAAAGTGGAAGGGGAACTGGGCCGACTTTGTGAATGCACCAAGCAAGATCAAGAGAAGCGCGGGTAAGAACAGCGGCGATGAGCGCACTTGTTCGCCTCGCTGCAGTATCTCCGTAATCTCGTAACTGCCGGCGATATGCCCAAGGATCAGCATGCCCGCGATCAGCGCGAGCCCACCGCTGCCTGTGACGACCAAAGCCATGCGAGCGCCTTGGCGCGACTCCGGTAAGTGCCGCCAGTAACCGATGAGCAGAAACGAGGTAAGGCTGGTGAGTTCCCAGAAGACGATCAGCATAAGGATATTGTCACTGAGGACAATGCCGACCATCGCGCCTTGGAATAGCAACAGATAGAAGTAGAGAACGCTGAGCGAGTCTTTGGAGCCCAGATAGTATCGGGCGTACAGAATGATCAGTAGGCCGATACCGAGGATCAATCCGGCGAAGAATAATCCCAAGCCATCCAGAAAAAACGAGAACGACAACCCGATCGCGGGAACCCACGGCACCCCCCAGGTGACGACCTCACCGCTGTAGACCGCCGGCGCCTGCGACATTACAAGCAGGAGCGCCGTCAGCGTGACCGCACCGGTGGCAATTGCACAAATGTCGCGGCCCAGACGGTCTGTCAGTAGTGGAACAACCGCGCCGAGAAACGGCGTGAGCGTGGCGATAGCAAGAAGCATGCGTGAGGTTACCGAGGTCTAGGCAAAGAACGGCTGGCGTGGACGGTGGAGAGGTCCTACAGAGATCGTTTGATGTCATCCAAACATATACGGATCAACGCGGAAAGTCGCCGAAAACCGGAGTCTCATTGTCGCTCCGGACTTGGCCATCCATAAAGCCAATCGAAGCCACGCAAAGTTGCATCCTGGCCCCTCAGTCCAAGAATTAGGTTGCGTGGGAAGCGGATTAAGTCGCCGAAGACAGTGCCACCCAGATGGTATGCGCGACCGAGACGTCGGGCTGCGCGCTGGACCTGAGCCGCGCGCGGACGCCGTAGCGTCTCATACGTGGAGAAGGCGGCGGACGGTTCCGCACGCGAGGCGCCAACTAGTTCGGCGAGCTTGGCGGCATCTTCGATAGCTAGTCCGGCTCCTTGCGCGAGGTACGGGAGGACGGGGTGAGCCGCATCGCCAAGCAGCACAGCCGCACCGCGCGACCATTGGGGCAAAGGTCGCAGGGCGAACAACGACCAAGCCCGCCAGTGCGGTGCTGCCTCGATCAAACCCAGTGGCACCTTATTCCAGCGCTCAAAACTGGAAAGGACGGTCTCTCGGTCTGCGGATCTATTCCAACCCTCGCTCGCTTGTCCCGTTTCCGCCACTGCGACAATGTTGATCGCCGAACCACCTTGAACTGCGTAGTGCACCAAATGGCTCCGTGGACCGAGCCACAGGCCCACGATGGACGATGAGAACGGCTCGGGCAGGGAGTCACGTCGAATGAGACTGCGGTAAGCGGTCGCACCGGCATAAGCGGGCCTCAAGCCTGGAGCAATCCAGTCGCGGACGGTGGACCAGAGTCCGTCAGCTCCTATGAGGGCGGAACCATGGTGCGTCTCACCGTCCGAATCGGTGACGCTGACGCCGTTATCCCCGCGGATCTGCGTCACTGCGACTCCCGCAGTGAGCGTAATTCGCGGTAACGAAGACGCCACGGTTCGAAGCGCTTGGTGCAGGTCGGTGCGTTGTAGTGTCAGGTAAGGAGCGCCGTAGCGTCGTTCTGCTACATTGCCGAGCGGTACGGTTGCTAGCTTCTTGCCGTTTCGACCGTCGAAGAGCCAGATCGCTTGGGGGCGAGAGGTCTGCGCTGCAAGCGTGTCGAGCACACCGACGTGTCGAAGGATACGCGTCACATTCGGGCCTAGCTGAATGCCCGCACCGCTCTCTTCCGCGAAGGTCGATCGCTCAAGGATCTGAGCCTCGATGTTTTGACGGTCTAGTGCAATCGCCGTCGCAAGTCCGCCGATGCCGCCACCTGCAATGAGGATGGGCTGGGGAGCTGTCATCGACAGTTTGTCTTAAGCGGCTGGCGCGCCCGCTGGCGCCGTTGTCACATAGACGCATCCAGGAGGGTCACTCTCAGTCGGCGCCAAAGATGGGTCGTGGACATAGAGGGTCGAGCAATAGGGGCAGACGATCTCCTTGTCATTGCCCATGTCGAGATAGATGTGAGGATGGTCCTGGGGAGGAGAGGCGCCCATGCACTGGAATTCCTTGACGCCGATCTTGATCCGGTTGACGCCTACGTCATTAACAAAATGCGGCACCAGCGTTTCAGCCATGATGTTCTAATCGCCTATGTTTGAAGAATGTTGGATCCAGCATAGTGGTCCTTGACGCAATGCGGTAGGTCAAAGAATGCACAGTTTCGATTCCGACGGCGTCAGGATCGCGTATCTGGATGAGGGGCACGGCGACCCGATTCTCCTCATTCATGGTTTTGCGTCCAACGTTGCGACCAATTGGGTCGACGCGCAATGGGTCCGCACGTTGACGCAGGATGGCCGCCGCGTCGTAGCGCTGGACAATCGGGGCCATGGACGGAGCGAAAAGCTCTACGACCCTGCGCGGTATGGGGCGCCCGAAATGGCCGAGGACGCGATACGCCTCTTGAATCATCTCAGTATCGATCGCGTTGATGTTATGGGCTACTCGATGGGTGCGAGGATTGCGGCTTTTCTCGCCTTCGCTCACCCGGATCGGGTCCGCAGCATTGTGTTCGGCGGCCTTGGCATCAACATGGTCAGGGGTATGGTAGGCTCTGGGCCTTTGGCCGCGGCTCTCGAGGCTCCTCGAGTCGAGGATGTCATCAACGATACAGCCCGCAGCTTCCGTGTTTTTGCAGAACAGACGAGTAGCGACCTCAAAGCGCTCGCTGCTTGTATGCGGGGTCCGCGCGAGAAGGTTCCCCGAGAGAAGCTCGCGGAGCTCGCCGTGCCGGTTCTTGTGGCCGTCGGTAGTGGAGATGTGATCGGAGGCTCTGGGGCAGCGCTTGCGGAATTGATCCCCAATGCCCAGTTCTTGGACATAAAGGGACGCGACCACATGAAGGCGGTGGGCGACAAACAGTTCAAACAGGGCGTCCTGGCGTTTTTTGCATCACGACCCTGAGCATTGGGTTTGCCAATCGTCGTGACTGCGCTAGACGAAGCCGTATGTACCTGCTACGGGGGCTCAACTGAGGTGAACCCCAGCGAGGTGAGCCATGAACAAGACAGCAGCAGCACAGGCAAAAGTCGAAAGTTGGGACCCGTTGTGGAACCAGCTGCGGCGCGAGGCCGAGGAAGTCAGTGCGGCGGAACCCGCCCTTGGTGGATTTCTTTACGCCTCGATACTCAGCCACTCGCGTTTTGAAGACGCAGTTGTGCATCGTTTGGCCCAGCGGCTACAGCACGCAGCGCTTGATGTTGGTCTGATCCATAAGACTTTTCACGAGATACTCGATCAAGACCCTACCCTTGGCGAGGAGTTCCGGGCTGACGCCATGGCCTGGATCCAGAGAGACCCTGCCTGCGACCGTCTGATTGAGCCGTTGGTATACTTCAAGGGCTATCACGCGTTGCAGACGCATCGAATCGGTAATCGGCTTTGGAATGCTGGCCGGACGGATTTCGCGCTGTACCTCCAAAGCTTGGTTTCGCGCTTTCTGCAGGTGGACATTCACCCGGCGGCGCGACTAGGCCGCAGCATTATGATCGACCATGCCACAGGCATCGTGATTGGAGAGACAGCCGTGGTCGGCAACAATTGTTCTCTCTTACACAACGTCACATTGGGCGGCTCCGGCAATGAGCATGGTGATCGTCACCCCAAGATCGGTTGCGGCGTGATGATTGGCGCCGGCGCGAAGATACTCGGCAACATCAGAGTCGGTGATTGCGCCCGGATCGCAGCTGGTAGTGTTGTGCTCAAGGATGTTCCGGATCGGCGAACGGTTGCGGGTGTTCCGGCACGAGACATCGGCGAAAACACATGCCCCGAACCGGCGTTGACGATGGATCAGTTCGTCCCGGGCGAGGATGTGCACCTTGGCGAAGACGAACTGTAAGCTTCTAGAAAAGGGCAAGGGCAGTGACGCGCGACGAAATCCTGAAGCTTGAGGGCTACCTTAAGAAGACCTTCCGTTTGGGAGATATTGAAGTTCGCCAGAGACCTCAAAAGGAAGATTCTGCTGAGGTCTATATTGGCGATGAGTTCATCGGTATTCTATTTCGAGATGATGAGGATCCGGACGACACAGCCTACCAATTCCAGATGGCCATTCTGGACTACGATCTGCAGTAGCGGACTTGTTTCGAATAACCGGTCTGCTGCCGCGTCTTTGCCTCACGGGTACAGAAAGAGAATGAGCCGGTCTCCCTGGGGAAGGACGACCGGCTCGCGGAAAGGCCCGGCTACGTTGGGGCTGTTGGGGGAGATACACCGGGCCGTTAGTTGCCTTCCGCTGAGGGACTGCGGAAGGCAGAATGAATCGCTCAGAGGTTGGACGCGGACACCGCAGGCTGCGGTGCGAAATCCGGCGGCAAGAGCGATATCCAGACCAGCGGGTTCTGAGCTGATTGCCGCTTCACGAAGGTGTACGACGTATCGGTCCAGGCCTTCACCTCGTTGACCTTGTTGTCCAGCACGAAGTCGCCATGGTCGGTTCGGACCGTGAGAACTGCGTGGCCGTCGTTTTGCTCGTCGCGGACCACCGTGATGAGAAGTGCAGTCTCCGGCCAGCCACGCTTGATCAAAACTCGCCGCTTCAGCAGGACATAGTCCTCGCAATCGCCTTTTTCGTCCGGATACGTCCACCGTTCGGCCTCACCGTAGAGATCAAGATCGGTTACCGGCTTGATCGCGTTGTTGACGCTGGCGTTTACTTCGCGGAGTTCGATCGCTCTGCCCCGCGTAAGCTGAATGCTGTCCGCGAACCGATCCGCTGGGCGGCACTCGGCTTGGCGATCGCGGCAAAAGTTTACGTAGCCAATCGGCGGCAACGTTTCGCCATAAGACTGCATGTAAGACATCCGATGCGTTTCGGATGCTGAATTTAGCGAGATCGCATGCTTATTCGTCGCGTCTGCGGGCAGCGACGAAATAAACAATAGAAATGCCGTCCCAAGAATAAATTTTTTCATGACGTCCCCCTGTTGTTAGGGGGAAGGTCGCAGAAACGTTTTGCGATCCAGATAAGGAAAGCCTGCGTTTTGCATGCTTGTTGGTAGGAAAGTTTTAGCCGCGCCTACCCAAACCTGAACGGGCTTGGTTACCCAGTCTTTTAGAGATGCCGACCAGCCACTTAAGGCTCTTTGATATACCTAGCGTTTTCCTACTCGGGTGGTTTATAGGGCAAGCACGGCGCGGAAAGATTTCGGAAACGCTATTTGCGAGCTTAGTGAGTTGCGCGGCCAGGGGGACTCACCGCAATAACCCACCAGGAAGGATTCGGAATCTTCGTCGTGCCTCTCGGGCTGTTTCGGTATTGCCTGCGCCAAGTGCGGCCGGGTTGCCATCGGGCCACCGAAGTCCAACATCTCGCAGCTCAAGTGCAACAACCGGGTCTGCGCCGATCCAGAAAGGCCGGTCGATTGCCGTTATGGTTCCAAGAATGTGGCTTACCAAAGAGCTCGAGTGCGTCAACGGCATCAACGCGAATTCGAATACGGCGTGTTGGTTTCGTTCGGTGACGCCGAAGAACGTGCCGTGGCCAACGGCACCCCTGCCGAGAATTGTCTCAAGGGTTGCAGACATGGTGCGGCGGTCCTCCGGGGGCCAGAGGCTCAGCAGGTCTTCGCCGCGCAACTCTCGGCCGAAATACTGACAGACTTCGGTTCCGGCCAAACGAAATCGGCAGGTCTCGGCGCCTGAGCATTCGACGATGAACGTCTCTCGCAATAACTCGGATATTTTCGAAGGGTCGACCTCGAAGCGCTTTGGCGCGATCCGGCCATTGCGGATCGCGTTCCAATACGCGTAAAGCTTTGTGGTGGTCGCTTGCTGCATCGGGTCCCAACAACTTTTACTTAGAAAAGGCCTGCGGCCACGTACCATTCGGTCTTTGCGACTGGGCTGCATAAGAATGGACACGATGGACCGTGAGGAAGCAGGGAATGTGCCATCGAGGCCCGCCAGACGAACCGAGGCCGCAGAAACGTGCCGTTAAGGTTTCCAGCGTTGCGGGACGTGAGGGATTCTAGAGGTTCAGATGGCGTCTAGAGAACCAATCTTGAACGTCCCGACCGCGGTGACGATCTCCGCTGCTGCGATGACCGCGATGCAACTTATCCTGATCGTCCTGCCGCCGGAACTGAGCCTCAGTGTTTTTCTAAGTTTGGCAATGATTCCAGACCGCTACACTGGGGCTGCCTCCGAGCTGCCAGGCGGCTACCTGTCGGCCGTTACATCGTTCGTCACCTACATGGTGGTTCATGGTGGGTGGCTGCATCTGGTTGTGAATGTGCTGTGGATGCTGGCATTTGGAACGGCCGTTGCGAGGCGTGTCTCGATGGCAGGGTTTTTTCAGTTTTCAATCCTCTGCGGGATCGTCGGTGCACTGGCCCATCTTGTCCTGCATTGGGGCGAAATGTCTCCAATGGTTGGCGCATCGGCTGCCATTTCGGGACAGATGGCTGCAGCGCTGCGATTTGTCTTTTCTGTGCGCGGCGGTTCACATGAGGGAAGGCCAGACTTCACACACGTGCCCCTGGCGTCTTTGCAAGAGACGCTTCGGGACGGTCGAGCGGTAGCGTTCATTGTATTCTGGCTGGTTTTGAACGCTTATTTTGGCTTGAGCGGCGCGTCCTTCGGTACTGGTCCGGATAGTAGGATCGCTTGGGAGGCGCATATCGGCGGGTTTCTGTGCGGCCTGCTCACCTTCGGGTATTTCGATACCGCACGCCCGGCACCCGATCTTTCGCAATTGCGGTAACCATAAGACCTTCATGGTTTTTCGCAGGTGGCTTGCGCCCGTCTCAACTTGCCGACACAATACCGCCACAAAAGAAATTGGTGGAGTTGTGGTGGGAGGATACGCCGATGAATGTCGCCGCCATTCTTAAGCTGAAGGGCAGGGACGTGCTGACCGCGCCTCCAGACACCAAACTGTTGGAGGTTGCCCGACTGCTCGGCGAGAACAAGATTGGTTGTATTGTGATTGTTGACGGCGATGCCAATGTGGCCGGTATCGTCTCGGAACGGGACATCGTTCAGGAATTGGCCCGCTCTGGGACATCGGTCATGGAGGAGCCCGTCGAGGTTTGCATGACCAAGTCAGTCGTGACGTGCCGAGAGTCCGATACCACAGATCAGCTGATGGGTGAGATGACCGCTCACCGCTTCCGGCATATGCCAGTCGTGGAGCGTGGCCGCTTAGTTGGCCTTGTGTCCATCGGTGACGTCGTGCGGATGCGCATTGCCGAGGCCGAAATGGAGGCAGCAGCCATGCGCGAGTATATCGCGACAGGCTGACCGTAGCCGTACTAATCCGTACATGGCGAGCTTGTTCGCCGAACCGCTTACGCAGCGACCGCTTTCAAGACGTGGCGTATCTCGTCGAGTTGCGACTCGGCTGCCTGCGCTCCCAGGGCGATAGCCTCATCTGCGCGATGGAAGTCGAATAGGGCTATGCCTCCAGTCTTCGGATTTATCGTGATATCCGGCGGGTCACCTGCGAGGCGCGAGCGTGCAATTCGGTCCTGTGTGATATTGATCGCATCCATCATCACGGCGGATATGCCCGGTGCCCCCTTGCCACGCCCAAACAACTGGCGATGCAGCAGGCGCAGCGCCCCGCCGTCCTTCCCGCCTTCGGCGCCCGTCTGTATCGCGGGGATCTCCATATCGGACGGTTCGCTGAAAGCGGCGTGGTCGTGGATGACTCCGGCTTTGCCAAAGGGATCGCTGGTCACATTCACGGCTATTACGATGCGCGCACCAAGAGCGCGGCAAACGGAAACTGGAACCGGGTTCACCAAGGCGCCATCAATCATCCATTGGCCATTTATCCGAACTGGCTTAAAGATTCCAGGCAGCGCGAATGAAGCATTGAGCGCCCTGACTAGATCGCCCTCATTCAACCAGACCTCGTGACCTGTTCCGAGCTCCGTCGCAACAGCTACGAAACGCGGATCCAGATTTTCAATCTTCAGACCCTTTAGATGATCTTCCAGTTCGCCGGAGAGGCGTTGACCGGTGATCAACCCCGAACCGGCGAGATTGAAATCCAGAAAGCCGAATATCCGCCTCGGCGTAAGGCTTCTCGCGAAGTGCTCAAGGCGATTCAAATTTCCGGTCACAAAGCAAGCGCCGGCGACGGAGCCGATGGATGTACCGGCTACAACGTCGGGCTCAAGGCCAGCGGCGATCAGAGTATTTAGGACCCCGATATGGGCCCATCCGCGGGCGGAACCGCCCCCAAGCGCTAAACCGACAGTTGGTCTTGCCATTCCTAAAGTCTCTTGTCGGACATATGGGTTCGGTGAACCGTTGCCGCAACGCTCATCCTTGAACTACGAGACACGCGCCAGCTTGGCCAGGCCCGCGATTCGGATGCCCTTCAATTAGAATAGTACTACTTGGAATTTAAAGCTTCTTGTTCGGTAGTGCTGAGCCGCAAACACCGACAGGGCCGACGTGGCGCTACGTGGCCTCCATCATGAGCCGCTTTCCAGCGTTTTCGCCGAAGGGGACACTGCGATAGAAGCAGGAGACGCGGCCTGTGTGGCAACAACCACCGGCTCCTGCCACTTCAGCCTTGAGCCAAAGCGCGTCTTGATCGCAGTCGGTGCAGATCTCAATGACGCGAAGGGTGTTTCCGCTCGTCTCGCCCTTGCGCCAGAGTTTCCCGCGAGAGCGCGACCAAAAATGAGCCTGACCAGTGTCTATCGTCCTGGCAAGGGCCTCTTTGTTCATATAGGCGAACATCAAGACTTCGCCGGTTTCTGCCGCCGTCACGATAGCTGGCAGCAGACCGTGCGCATCGAAGGACGGTGCGAAGGTATCTCCTTCCTCCAATGCCGTCTTGTCGTTGATCGTTGGGAACTTCTTCGCGTCTGTCACCGCAATGGCTTTCTGCTGCGGTTGTCGCGATCGCTGATTAGCGTCCGCGATCGACCGCCAGCTGCATGAACCGGGCTTGCTGCGCCGGGTCTTCTTTGAAGATGCCAGTGAACTGGGTAGTGATCGTGGCGACGTCGGGCTTCCGGACACCGCGCATTGACATGCATTGGTGAACAGCCTCGATCATTACCGCGACGCCCTTCGGCTTCAGCACACGATCAATCGTCTCCGCAACCTGCGCTGTCATCGTTTCTTGGGTCTGCAGGCGCCGACCGAACACCTCCACAACGCGCGCGAGCTTTGAGAGACCGACGACTCGATCTGTGGGGAAGTAGGCAATGTGGGCCTTGCCGATGAACGGAACCATGTGGTGTTCGCAATGCGAGTTGAGCTCGATATCGCGCAGCATAACAATGTCGTCATACCCGCCGACATCGTCGAACGTTCGCGAGAGAACCTCGATCGGATCATCCCTATAGCCGGCAAAGAATTCGTCGTAGGCGCCAACCACGCGCTTAGGCGTATCCCGCAGGCCTTCGCGCTCAGGATCGTCACCGGCATATGCGATCAGCGTACGCACGGCGCGTTCGGCTTCCTCGCGCGAGGGACGGGTGATTTGCGGTCCCTTACCGATCTCGATACCTGCATACAGATTGTGGCTTGGTCGGCTATCGGTCTTCGTGGCCATGACGTGATGCATCCTTCCGGTTAGGTAGGCGCTTGAATTTATTCATATAAACCGGACCCGCAATCCGATTGTCGAGAGGTGCGGCAGCGCGTACACAGCCGGTATAGAACACCAAGGACGTCGAGCATATATAGTGCGTACCGCTCGCCTGCAAGCAGGGGATCGACGCGGTGTGGCGCGAGCGGCACTCAATCAGAGACGTTTCATGACCCGGCCTGAGGACATTTACAGTGATCGTTTGCTCGCTTTGGCTGCCGAGATGCCACGGACGCAACGATTAGCCTCACCCCAAGCGACGGCTCGAGCTCATTCCAAGCTCTGCGGCAGCACGGTTGAAGTTGACCTGGTGATGGACGGCGACGTGGTTGTCGACTACGGGCAGACAGTCCGCGCTTGTCTTTTGGGCCAGACGGCAGCCTCGGTGGTGGGGCGTGAGATTGTAGGCTCAACGGCAGCAGAACTTCGTGATGTGGGCGCGACCATGCGAGCAATGCTGAAACAAGGCGGACCAGTCCCCGAGGGGCGGTGGGAAGATTTGGCTCTACTGGAGTCCGTCAGTGAATATAAGGCGCGGCAACCCTCCACCTTGCTCGTCTTCGATGCTGTCGAAGATGCTATTGCCCAGATCGAAGCCTTGCAGGCTGGCTCCGCTCAGCCAGCGTTGTAAAGCTAAGGAGTCCGTCAAGGAATGGCCGCGCCCGAAACAGTCAGCAAACGCGTCGCGAAAGCGGTGATGCTCGCGCCAGTAATGGCCTATCGCTATACCTTCTCTGGCCTTGTCGGTGCGCATTGTCGACACCTTCCCACCTGTTCTGACTATGCACGCGAGGCCATCGATCTGAACGGCGCGTGGAAAGGGGGCTGGCTCACGCTGGCGCGTCTTTGCCGCTGCAATCCATGGGGCAGCAATGGACATGATCCGGTGCCGGACATTCGCGACGAACACAATCCTTTCGCCCCCTGGCGCTATGGGCGCTGGCATGTTCCAACAGAACCACTAAATACGGGTGACGCGGACCGCGATTCCCGTTAAAAACCGCCGCCTATCTGACAATTCCGTCTTACCTGCGCCGGTACGCAGGAGTGAGAGGAGAGACACGATGATTTCCCTAAAGTTTCCGGATGGTTCCGCACGCGACTTCGAATCTGGAGTCACGGGTGGTGATGTTGCGGCCTCCATTTCAAAATCGCTCGCCAAAAAGGCCGTAGCGATGGTGATCGATGGAACGCTTCGGGATCTCTACGACCCGATTGAGGCCGACTCCGAAATCCGCATCGTTACGCGGACAGACCCTGAGGCTCTGGAACTGATCCGGCACGACGCTGCCCATGTCATGGCTGAAGCGGTCCAGGAACTCTATCCAGGTACACAAGTGACGATCGGACCCGTGATCGAAAATGGCTTTTACTACGATTTCGCGCGCGACGACCCTTTCACGCCGGAGGATCTGCCAAAGATCGAAGCAAAGATGCGCGAGATCATCCAGCGCGACTCGCCGTTTTCATACGACCTGATGGAGCGCGAGACGGCGAAAAAGATGTTTGGCGAGATGGGCGAGGACTACAAGGTCGAACTCATCGACGCGATTCCTGAAGGCGACGATATCAAGATTTACTCGCAGCGCGAGTGGTTCGACCTCTGCCGTGGACCGCACATGACGTCTACGGGCAAGATCGGGAAGGCCTTCAAGCTCCAGAAGATCGCGGGCGCCTATTGGCGAGGCGACAGCAACAATCCCATGCTTCAGCGTATCTATGGCACGGCATGGGCGACCGAGGATGACCTCAAGGCCTATCTTCATATGTTGGAAGAGGCGGAGAAGCGGGATCACCGCCGCTTGGGCCGCGAAATGGACCTGTTTCACTTCCAGGAGGAGGCGCCAGGCGCTGTGTTTTGGCATGCCAAGGGCTGGTCGCTATTCCAGTCGCTCATTGGCTATATGCGGCGGCGACAGCAGGCGTGGGGCTATGTCGAGGTGAATTCGCCCGACATGATGGAACGGACGCTTTGGGAAGAGTCCGGGCACTGGGAGAAGTTCCAAGAGAACATGTATATAGCCGAGACGCCCGACGACCGCGTGTTCTGCTGCAAACCCATGAACTGTCCCGGCCATGTCCAGATCTTCAAGAACGGCCTGAAGAGCTATCGCGATCTGCCTCTGCGCATGGCCGAATTCGGCAAGGTCCATCGTTACGAGCCGTCCGGCGCCCTGCATGGTTTGTTACGGGTCCGCCACTTCACCCAGGACGATGCGCATATCTTTTGCACAGAAGATCAAATTACGGAAGAATGCGTGAAGCTCAACGAACAGATGCTGTCCATTTATCGCGATTTCGGCTTCGAGGATGTACGGATCAAATTCTCTGATCGTCCCGATAAGCGTGTCGGCGAAGACGCTGTTTGGGATAAAGCCGAGGCTGCGCTGAAGCGTGCCGTAGAGGCTGCCGGACTGACATACGAACTGAATCCCGGCGAAGGGGCCTTCTATGGGCCCAAGCTGGAGTATGTCCTGCGGGATGCGATCGGACGCGACTGGCAGTGCGGAACCATTCAGGTGGATCTGAACATGCCAGAGCGCCTCGGCGCCTATTACATCGGCGCCGATGGAGAGAAGACGGTACCGGTCATGATCCATCGCGCCATGTTTGGTTCGTTGGAGCGCTTCACAGGGATTCTTGTCGAGCACAATGCTGGGCACCTGCCGCTGTGGCTTGCTCCAACGCAGGTCGTCGTGGCGACAATCGTTTCTGATGCGAACGGCTACGCCCAGACCGTTCTGGAGCGGCTAAAGGCGGCCGGCCTGAGAGCGGAAGCGGACCTTCGCAATGAGAAGATCAACTATAAGGTTCGCGAGCATTCGGTGGCAAAGGTGCCGATCATCTTGGTTGCCGGCAAGCGCGAGGCGGAGGAGGGGTCAGTCTCAGTGCGCCGTCTTGGGTCGCAAAAGCAACAAGTGATGAGCCTCGACGATGCGATCGCGACGATTACGGCTGACGCAGTTCCACCGGACACAAAGACGTCGGATGACACAGCGAAGGCGGCGTAGTGCGATGAAGTATCGCAAGCTGCGCTAGCGCGTGGGCCGCAATAGCGCGCCGGGATTGAGCAGTGGGGCGTTGGGGTCCGCGGGTTTTGCTGCCCCAAATGCGCCTGACGGCGATTGGCCGGCGAAACCGCTCCCGCCAGGGAGGGGCGGCGGCGGCGGTTCAAGCAAGACCTGCAGTTCTTTCGGCGGCGTGGGCCCGTCTGCGATCGCTACCTCAATTTGTTTGTCGTTCCCGGGTTCGATCGCGAACTTTCGCGAGTAAGATTTTCCGCCATGCCTGGCGATCACCGCGTAGCTTCCTGCGGCCAGAATATGAGTCGGCAGCGCGCCCACATTCTTCTTCACCGTGTCCCCGGTTGATGTGAGTACTTGCCACTCGGTGCCCGCCAATGCTTCACCGCCTCGGCGCTGCACAAGGCGGAATGTTATCTTCGCGCCAGTATGCTTGATCGTCGCCTGGGTGATGCGTCCTGGTTCGACGGTCACGTCGACACCGACATTGGCGTTGGCATCTCCATACAGGCTCCTAATGTGGTACGCGCCTGCGTTCAGGCGTACGACCTTATTTGGCTTCGCATCCGCCAGAATGGTCTCACGCTTCCCAAATTGATCGCGCTCGTCCGACTCAATATCGAACTCGACCTCGCCATCGGGACATTCCGTACCGTCGGCGAGTACGGCTTTTAGCTTGAGACCGCCCGTATTGAGGACGAACGTCTCATCGTCCATTTCGGCTCCGTCGACCTTGATCTTTTTGGTGAGATTGGACAGGCCGTATGCTGCGTTTACGAGATACTCGCCCGGCAACAACGTTGTGGACGGCGCCGCCTCTCGGTGTGTGCTGATCAGTTCGAAGCCGCCATCCGCTTCGGCCTTGGCACTGAAGATTCGCCAAATCAGACCCGAGCGGAGGCGTGGCCCCCCCTCGGTCGCCAAGGCGTGGAATGAAATAGAAACCGGCTCGACCGGTGGTGGGGGTATTGGCGCTGGCGGCGATATTTGGATGATGCTTTCTGCGGTGTGCTCGCGGCTGGCCTTGTTGGACTTAGAGACGGCGGACTCGCTGCGCACGGTTTCACGGGATTTGGCAGGAGCAGCGGACGTTCGAGGCGGCATCGCCGATGCGGGGCCGTTTGGGTCTGATAAAGTTTTTCGCGGTACTGTCGTCGCGGAGCCTTCGGCCTCAATGACGGAAGGTTGCGAATCTGGCGTGGTAGTTTCTTCGGCCGCCACTGGTGAGGCGCCCAAGACAAGCACGGACAAAAGCAATAGCTTTCGTGCCGTCAGAACCTGTCCCCGCATACCGATTCTCTTCCAGATGTCTCTGCCCCGCCGGATCAGTATAAGCTTAACCGACGCTTCACACTCGTAAATTGACCCGGAATAAGGCCGATTTTTGGAGAACG
Organism: Methyloceanibacter sp.; assembly: GCF_058506495.1. Taxonomy (NCBI): domain Bacteria; kingdom Pseudomonadati; phylum Pseudomonadota; class Alphaproteobacteria; order Hyphomicrobiales; family Hyphomicrobiaceae; genus Methyloceanibacter; species Methyloceanibacter sp. The sequence goes on from NZ_JBZMXT010000008.1 coordinate 22,499, forward strand.
AGTTGGGCGCGCACATCCGTTCAGTCCTGTTGTTGGTGCACGCATTTCACGATACACACGCGACTGTAAGCCAATAGAATCCAAAGAATGCCAAAACCAGCGATTGAACATTTGCTCACACGGCGATCAGTCTTCGCCAACACTCTTGGGGAACCTGGTCCAGATTCCGCCCAACTCAGCCAAATCTTGACCGCGGCGGTCCGGGTTCCGGACCACAAAAAGCTGGCTCCGTGGCGGTTTATCCTCTTCCAAGGCGAAGACCGCCAGGAGTTCGGACAGCTCCTGGTGGAAATCTGTCGCCGCGAGCAGCCAGAGCCCAGTGCAGTTCGCCTAGAAATGGAAGCGAAACGATTCTTGCGCGCGCCACTGGTCATCGCCGTCGTTTCGCGCATCAAGGAGCCGTCTCCGGTGCCGGAATGGGAGCAGATACTGTCGGCTGGGGCCGCCTGTCAGAATCTGATCGTCGCAGCCAGCGCGCTCGGTTTCGGGGTTAATTGGATTACAGAGTGGTGCGCCTACAGCCCGGGCGTGCAGCAAGCGCTTGGCTTGCAACAAAACGAGCGAATCGCAGGCTTCATCTATATCGGGACCGCGGCCGTGAAGCCCGATGAGCGGCCCCGTCCGCCGCTCGAGGAGGTCGTCTCGGCTTGGAATTCGTGATAGCGGTGCGACCTTACGGTTCGGGCTTAATGCCAGATTGACCTTGAGCTGAGTTGGACCGGCCCTTCGGAAGGCTTCATGTTCTACGACGCAGTTTCCAATACGCATGGACTGGACCAAGATCCCTTCATGGCGTTAATCAGCCCACGGCCTATTGGCTGGATATCCACGCTCGACTCGGATGGCGTCGTAAATCTCGCGCCCTACAGCTTTTTCAATGCCGTTTCGACTAATCCTCACTTCGTGATGTTCTCGTCCGGTGGGCGCAAAGACAGCCAGCGGAACGCTGAAGAAACCGGTGAGTTTGTCTGCTCGCTGGCAACATTTGAGCTGCGCGACGCGATGAACCGCACATCGAGGCATGTTGAACCCGATGTGGATGAAATGGCCTTGGCCGGACTTAGTCCCGCACCGTCCAACATTGTCGCGCCGCCCCGCGTCGCGGAGTCGCCTGTTGCTTTTGAGTGCAAGTATTGGCGGACAATCGAGCTTCCCGGGGCCGAGGGCGAACCGGGAAACCACGCCATTGTCTTGGGGCACGTCGTCGGTATTCACATCGACGACGCCGCGTTGATCGACGGTCGGGTCGACATCACCAAGCTGCGGCCGATTGCCCGCCTGGGCTACCAGGACTATGCGGTCATCGATCAGGTCTTCGAGTTAGGCGGGTCTTAGTAGCCGAACTGTTCGGCTAAGATGCGTTCGGCAAGGGTGTGGCCAGGATCGAACATCATAAAGATGTTGACGGCGCTTGCTTCGGCGATTTCGACGGCGACCACATTTCTGAACTCAGTGTGGTCGGCCACGGCGCTGACCGGGCGCTTTTCCGGCTCAAGGACCTCTATGAGAACGCAAGCGTCGTTTGGCAGTAGCGCGCCACGCCAGCGTCTGGGCCGAAACGGGCTGATTGGCGTGAGAGCCAGGAGCGGCGCGGTGATTGGCAAAATGGGTCCGTGAGCTGAGAGGTTGTAGGCGGTGCTGCCGGCAGGTGTAGAAACGAGCACCCCGTCGCAGATGAGTTCGCCCATGCGTGTGGTTCCGTCGACAGCAATTCTGAATTTTGCCGCTTGGTGAATCTGCCGGAATAACGACACCTCGTTGATTGCCAGTGCCTCGTGCGTCTGTCCTTGTTCATCGCGCACCTTCATGCGGAGCGGATGGATGACCGTGATCTCCGCTGCGGCGAGGCGCTCTCTGAGCCGATTTTCCTTGTAGTCATTGAGGAGAAAACCCACCGAACCCCGGTTCATCCCGTAAATCGGGATGCGGCTGTGAAGGTGATTGTGCATGGTCTGAAGCATCAGACCGTCGCCCCCAAGCGCAACGATTGCATCGGCCTCCTCGGTCGGCGCATTGCCATAGCGCTTAACGAGAGCGGTGTACGCGTCTTCCGCGTCTCGCGTCTCGCTCGCGACAAATGCGATCTTTTCGAACTCGCTCATTTTTGATCTATCGCGCGACCGACCAGCCAGTGAAAGAAGCCACAATAAAGCTGCGCTGTTAATTTCCTGCAAGTGCCTCTTAGCACAGACTCTTGCAAGTGCTTGTCATCAGTATCTGTGCTTTGCTTAACGTGTGACAGTGTCGAAACGTCTCTTTAGAAGCGCGATTGGGAGAAATCATGAGCGAAATCGACTTGCCGGTATTGATTTACTCGACATTCCCCAGTCTAGACGAGGCTAAGCGCATAGGCGGAGCGCTTGTCGACGCGAAGCTCGCTGCCTGCGTAAACGTGTTTCCTGGGATGGTCTCCATTTATGAGTGGGAGGGTGCCCGCGAGACGGCCGAGGAGGCTGCCATGATCATCAAGACCCGCGCTGAGCTAACGGAGCGCATCGTCGACAAAGTCAACGAGCTACATCCCTACGATGTACCGGCGTTGCTGGTTTTGCCCACGCAAGGAGGAAGCGCCGAGTATTGCGCGTGGATTGTTCAAGAGACCCAGGGAACAACAGTATAACGAGGTGTGTCATGGGATATGTGCTGGCCATCGATCAAGGCACCACGAGCACACGCGCGATCGTTTTCGATGCGTCCGGTCGGCCAGGAGCGTCAGCAGCACGGCCGTTGCAACAATTCTTTCCGGAGCCGGGTTGGGTAGAACATGACCCGCGTGAAATCTGGAGGGCTGTCTGTGAGGTCGCTCAAGCAGTCGTGGGTGACGTTGGCGCCGAGAATATTGCTGCGCTCGGTATCACCAACCAACGCGAAACGACCGTCGTTTGGGATCGAGCGACCGGAGACCCATTGCACAACGCAATCGTATGGCAGGACCGTCGCACCGCACCGCTTTGCGACAAACTCGAGCAAGAAGGGTGGGGCGCCCGTGTCAGCAATACGACGGGTCTGCTCATTGACCCCTATTTCTCAGCGACGAAGCTGGCGTGGCTCCTAGCCAACGTGCCCGGTCTTCGCGAGAAGGCAGCCCGGAACGAAGTCTGCTTTGGAACAATCGACAGCTTCCTGCTGTTCAAGCTGACGGGCGGCGCATTGCACGCGACAGACGCGACAAACGCAGCGCGCACAATGCTGTTCGATATTGGGAAAGGCCAATGGGACCCGGCGCTGCTCGAGCGTCTAGATATCCCCGCCGGCATCTTGCCCGAGGTACGCGACAATCGAGGTGACTTCGGACTCGCGATCGCGGATGCATTTGGGGCTGCTCTGCCAATTCGTGGGATGGCGGGCGATCAGCAAGCCGCCGCAAAGGGTCAAGCTTGCATCTCTCCGAGTATGACTAAGGCGACTTACGGAACAGGCTGCTTTGTCGTTGCCAATACGGGGACTAAGGAGACCAAGTCGGTTAACCGCATGCTGTCGACCGTTCTGTGGCAACTCGATGGTACGCGCGCCTTCGCGTTGGAGGGGTCGATCTTTATGGCGGGCGCGACTGTTCAGTGGCTGCGGGACAATCTCGGTCTGATCGCAGAGGCGTCTGAGAGTGAAGATCTCGCAAGAGAGGCAAATCCGGACAGCGGAGTCTACATCGTGCCAGCTTTTCAGGGGCTCGGGGCGCCAATCTGGGATGCCGGTGCACGCGGCGCGGTCGTTGGCCTATCTCGTGCGTCGAACAAGGCCGATATCGTTGCAGCGGGCCTCGAGTCCGTTGCTTTTCAGACGCGTGATCTGCTCAGCGCGATGCGGGGCGACATGGCGGAAGCGGGAATCGGCGAAACCGACATCCTGAGGGTCGATGGCGGGATGACCGACAACAGCTGGGCGATGCAACGTCTGGCGGACATTCTTGGTGAGGCTGTCGAGGTCGCGCCGATTCCGGAAACAACAGCACTTGGTGCGGCCTATTATGCAGGCCAGGCCGCTGGCGTTTACGGCACCGACGAGGAGCTTGCGCAGTATTGGGCGCCAGCCCGGCGCTATGAGCCAATGATGCCGGATGCCAAGCGAGAAGCACGCTACAGCGGCTGGCTTGAGGCCGTGGACCGAGCGCGCAGCCGGGAAGCTTAAGCAGCCCACTTTATTCAGCAGGCGCACGATTTTGGAACTCACGCGCGCGTTAACGCCTTGGGAATCCTTTGCAGGCAAGCTTGGCGCGAGAGCTGGTGGCCAGTGAGGGCCACCGGCGCGTCTTCGAGTATTGCGTTGGAGTTGTCCGTGTCTGTGAGGCAAAGCGTTCTCAAGCAGGTCTCAGATAGCCTTGTTTCGGCAGGGCTCTATAGCAAGCCGGCAGCGCTGGCATTGCTTGCAAAACAGTTCGTGGGCTTCGGTCCGCGTTTGCCCGATCCTGAGCGCGCGCTGCGTGAGCCGGAAGGGCTCGTTTCTCGCTGCCCGACTCTCGATGTGCCCACAATGGTCGCGGCTTATGCAAAAGGGCTCTATCCCCAAGATAAGAAGTGGTGGGCTCCGGACGAGCGCGCCGTGTCATTCCCCGAGAATGTACGAATATCTCAGCGAGTTTGGCGTCTCCTAAGAACGCAGGCTTACGGCGTGACATTCGATGCAGACTTCGCAGCGGTGCTTCGCGGTTGTTCGCCTGAGAAGGACATTCAGGATGCATTCATGGCTTTGCATCACGCAGGGTACGCGCATTCCGTTGAGTCCTGGGACTTCAGGGGTCGTCTTGTTGGCGGCGTCTTCGGGCTGGCAATTGGTCGCGCATTCTTCGCTGAAGGCATGTTTACGCGAGAGCGGGATGCGGCCAATGTCGGCTTCATCACTTTGAGCTGTCATCTCCAACATTGGGGTTTCACCCTGAACGACGGCAAACGCATGCGTGGCCACCTCAGTCAACTGGGCTTTGTCGCGGTCCCCCGCTTTGCGTTCAACGGCCTAGTATCCAAAGCGGTGCTTCATCCGACCCGACTTGGAAAATGGAGTGTCGAGACGGGGCTCGATGCAGCACGTTGGAACCCGCAATACGCTGGCACGGGCAAGGCAAAATAGGGATCGCGTTGCGGTCGCGGTGACGCCTAGCTGGCGCGCAGCTGGCTTACCAAGATGGGCGCATGCGTCGTTGTGGCATATGACGGGACAGTTTAGGGAGGTTCATGAGTTGCATCGGCGCGCTGCTTCGTGACCGGGAAATCTTGGTGGAAAGCGTTTTTGCTTGCATTGTCGCATCGCACAGCCATGATCGATCCCAATTCAACCCTGTGAATTCCCGATACGCCTTTGTCTTTACTGGAAAATTTTGCGCCTAAGCGCCCGCCCAATATTGACGTCGCGACGCTCGGGCGTGACGCCATGGCGGGGACGATCTCGGCGATCGTCAACATCGCCTACTGCATTTCATTTAGCGCACTGATTTTCCAGGGCTCTATTGCCGCTGGTTTTCCATTGGGTCTCGCTGCGCTCATCATGGGAACCATGGTGACTGGCGTTGTGGTCGCGCTGACCACGACGCTCGTTCCCGCCGATGCAGGCCCGGATACGCCCGCCGTCGCTGTTATGAGTGTGTTGGCCACCACGGTGGCAGCAGGGCTTGCCGCAAAGGGTGCGGATACCGAGACGATGATCATCAATGTGATGGTGGCCATCACGGTAAGCACCTTTCTAACAGGTGCCGTTCTGTTTGGGTTGGGCGGCCTTAAGCTCGGCCAATGGCTGCGCTTCGTTCCGTTCCCCGTGATTGGTGGCTTTCTGGCCGCATCGGGATTTCTCCTCATTACCGGCGGCGTGGAAGTTATCACAGGCAGCAATCTGACACTGTCGCCCTCGAGTTGGGCGATCGTGGCCGATATGCGTTATGCCCCGCAGATCGCTGTGGGACTGGCCTTTGCGCTCTTTATTGTGCTGCTTAAGCGCTGGATGGACGACTATCTGACGCTGCCCATCGCCTTCTTTATTTTCCTTGTTGTGCTGAACGTCATTCTCTTGTGGTTCGTGAACGATCCGGAGACTCAAGCGAATTGGTATCTGGCGGCGGTTGGAGCCTTGCAGCTCTGGTGGCCCATAGAGGCGGTCGCAACGCATGATATCGATTGGGGCGTCATGGCACTCAGCAGCGCGGAGATAGGGGCTGTGTGCGGCGTGACCGCGATCTCGATGCTGCTCGACGTCTCAAGTCTTGAGGTCGCCCGACAGAAATCGGCTGATCTCGACAAGGAGTTTCGAACAAACGGCTTTGCCAACGTACTGGCGTCTGTCCTTGGCGGCGTCGCGGGCAATCTGTCGCTGAACAACAGCCTCCTCCTGCAGCAGGCTGGCGCGGTTACGCGCATCAGCGGCGTTTCGGTGGCGATCGTTTGTGGTTTGGTCCTCTTCGCTGGCGCCGATATCGGCAGTTTCGTACCCAAGGCGATTCTCGGCGGGATGCTGGCCTACCTCGGTACGATGATATTGATCGAGGCTCTGGTGCGTTCGCCGGCGCAGCGATCCCAAACCGACCTCGCACTCGCCATCGCAATCGCGCTCGTCATTCTCTATTTCGGGTATTTGGTGGGCGTGGTTCTGGGCGTTGTCGGTGCGTGCCTGCTTTTCGCGCTGTCGTACAGCCGGATTGGCGTGATCCGGCGTCACCTGACCCGCTATGAACTTTCGAGCAGCGTGGACCGGTCGCCAGAGCAGACGCGCCTACTTCAGGAGGAAGGCAAGCGTGTCCATGTCTTCTGGCTGTCCGGCTTTATCTTTTTTGGATCTTCGAACGGGCTTTTTGAGCGCATCCGGCGCGAAATCGAGGGGCAGAAAGAAAAGCCTGTCGGTTACATCGTTCTCGACTTTAGTGCCGTACAGGGACTCGACACATCGGCAGTTCTGAGTCTCGTCAAACTCCGCAACTACTGCGAGGAACGAGATGTAACGCTTGTCTTCAGTGGGCTGAGCGATGCTATGCATGCTGCATTCTTGGGCGCAGGTTTCTTCGGAGCGGACAGGCCGCACCAGGCGTTCGCGACACGAAACGAGGCGGTCGAGTGGTGCGAGGACATGGTGCTGCTGTACCATGAGGTCGGTGAGGCATCGTCTCATACATTTGAAACGTGGCTTCAGAGTGAGCTTGGCGGCGACATCACCTTCGAGCGTGTTGAGCCCTACATGACGCGTCGAGAGTTGGAGAGCGGCGTTGTCCTCTTCAAGCAGGGGGAACCATCCGACTCTGTTGTTTTCCAGGCCTCGGGCTGTGTCGCAATTACGATTAGCGGTGAGTACGGACGGTCTATCCGCTTGCGGCGCATGTTGGGGCACACCGTTGTGGGTGAAATGGGGTTCTATAGAAACGTCCCACGCGGCGCGAACGTGGTGGCTGAGGGCGCGAGCGTTGTCTATATCCTGACTCGCGAGGCCTTTGACACAATGCAGGAAGAGGATTCTGCGGCTGCGGCGGCTCTTCACAAGCTCATCATCCGGCTCCTATCCGACCGGCTCGAGTTCGCAAACCGAGAGATCTCGGCGCTGCACTAGCTAGCGGCCCAGACGAGCACCGCAACTATTCCCAAATAAGTAAGTCCGTGCAGCAGCTGGTCGATTCCGAGCGCATGCCAATACACCGCCGTTTGTGGTGTCGCGTGCGTACGTTGGCCGAATTGCTCCTTCGCCCAGTCCACATGGTAGTGAATAACGAACTCGCCCGCCGCGATCCCGAGGGCCAATAGTAGGGATGCGGGCGCCAGCAGCAGATACACAAGCGGTGTCAGCGCCACATGAATACCGGCGTGGAGAAAGCCGCCCGGATGACCATATTTGCCCTTGTTGCAGTACTGATATGGGGTCTGGAAAAAGAAATCGGCAGCGGTGTGCTTGAGCATTAAGACGGCGACCGCGGCGAGAGAAAGAATAGTGAGGTTAGGCATATTTGGATTCGATGTTGAAGAGTTGGCATGACGACCAACGGCAGGAGTTATTTGGATGTCGCTTCTGCAGTGCCGTCCCAGTTCTCCGGCGGTGGTGTGGATCGGAAGGCAGCGATGCGATCGCGATAGAGCGTGTAAAGTCCTGACAGATTCTGAACACCGATCGCTTCGCACTCCCTTAATAGCGTTTCAGCACCGTCCCAGTCCATTGCTCGGTACTTGGCTAGGAACTGCTGGTGCTTGGCTGACAATGTCTTGAACGTATCGCTTTGCAAGAATTTGTCGTCGCCCAGGAGGGCGAAAATGCGCGTGGCTTCTGTCTTTCCCTTTACCTTCAGTAGGTCGAGTTCAAGAAAGGCAAAATTTGTGGCGCGAGCCGCCGTTTCTTCACCGGCGATGACGACAAGATCATATGTTTTCGATTGGCCCTCGAGTCGAGATGCGATGTTCACGTTATCGCCGATCACCGAATAGTCGAAGCGCGTTTCCGAACCGAGGTTGCCTACGCAGCAAAGACCGGTGTTCAAGCCGATACCGAGCTTCACCGGCTTAAATGGCCGGCCAGCCGCCTTTGCGGCCTTTTCCCACCGATCATTGAGAACAGCCATTTCATCGACCATACGACGAGCGGCTGCACAGGCATGATTTGGATGTTCGGGGTCGTTGAGGGGCGCGTTCCAAAAGGCCATTAGGGCGTCACCCATAAACTTGTCGATGGTCCCTTGCTCGTCCAATATGATGTTGCTGAGCGGTGTGAAGAGTTCGTTGAGAAAGCGGGTCAACTCCTCGGCGTCCAGACCTTCAGACAGGGTCGTAAAGCCGCGAACGTCGCTGAACAGAAGCGTCATGTCGCGGGTCTCACCGCCGAGCTTTAGCCGTCCGGGTTCTTCAGCCAGCTTCTCAACTAGCGCGGGGGCCATGTAATGCGAGAATGCATGGCGTACGCGATTGCGCTCGCGCTCGGTCCGCAAGAAGACGAAGGACGAGCCCGTCAAATAGATCGCTGTTAGCGCTATGGTTGGATAAACGGGATCGACCAACCAGCCCCAACTATTGAATGCATGCCAAGAGAGCCAGATGACAAACCCGACGGCGAGCGCGCCGAGGACGGCACTGCCGAGCGCGCCGGCTCTGTAGATCAGCACCGCGATAAGTAGTCCGAGTACAAGGATGTAGAGCAGTTCCGCAGGGGTCGCGAAATCAGGCCGCATAAGATAGTTGCCGCGAATGATTTGCTCCACGGCTTGCGCGTGTAATTCGACACCGGGTACCGAGGCTTCAAGAGGGGTCGCACGAAGGTCCAGGAGCCCCGCGGCGCTCGTGCCAACCAGCACGATCCGGCCGCCTAGCTCCTCAGCGCCCAGCTCGCCGTTGAGCACTTTCCAGGCCGGTAAATAGCGATCGCGAGTCTGGGGCGAAAAGTGGAGCCACATTTGACCGTTCGCGTCTGTGGGAATCTCGAAGTCGCCCACGCGTACCTTCACGATTCCAGTCTGCTCCCCGAAAGCCTTCTCGCCGCTCGCGCCGGAGGACTTGACGACGTAGGTCGATGCGCCTTGGGCGACGCGCAGGAGTTCGGCGGCGAACGATGGGTAGAGCGTTTCATCCAGGGTTACGACGATGGGCATTCGGCGGATGATTTGATCGTACTCGGGAACCCAGTTCAGGGCGCCTGCACCAATTGCAGCATTCTGCAGGTCCGCGAGGCTCGATGTCGCGCCTGGATAATGGGGTGCGAAGAGACGGGGATCGTCACCGCCGTAGGAAATACCGGACTTGGTTTCCGGTAAAGCGCCTTGGTTCATGGGCGAGGCGATGAAACCCATAACAACTGGCGCGGTACCAATTGCTTTGGCGAATATCTGGTCATTGGAGGGCAGTTCGTCGAGCTCTGTCCTAAGCTGGGAGAGTTGGTCAGACTGCGGCCAGAACTTGACTGCGTTGGCTGGCGACATTCGATCGGGTTCTGGGAAGACTATATCGAAGCCGATCGTGGCGGCGCCAGCGTCGCGCAACTTTGCCAAGAGTTCGCTGAGGATCGTCCGGGGCCACGGCCATTGACCGATTCTCTTCAGCGACTCCTCGTCGATATCGACGATACGAACGGGCAGCGCTGGGTCGTATTGGAGGGGAGCGAGGCGCTGATAAGAGTCGAAGACGAGCGCTCGGAGACGTGCGACAGGTGTCGGATCCCACACGCGCAGGACTAGAGACGCCAGAATCGCGGCACCGATAATGAGGCTATACAGAAGCCGTGGACCCATGCCGCTCTTCGTTCCGTCTTACGTCAGCCGGGCGTGGGGCCCGAAGCGGCCTGAACCTATCGGTTGACGCTGGCCTGTCAATTGGCGCGGCGAAGAACGGAGCTGTCGTCCCAAAAAAGAAACGCCCCAGTTTGGGGCGTTTCAGCTGTCGTTAGTCCGGGAACCGATTTGGACGCAGATTGCGCCAAACAGCTTCGGTTTCGGTGTCGAGACTCTTTAGGAACCGGTCTTGTCTCGCCTGTGATGTGGTCGTTCTACGCTTAGTCACCGTGATGCCGTTAGAATAGCGGGGGTCCTCTACCGCGCGAACCTTGCTGCGGTCGGCAAGGACTGTATCGCTGCTGGCGGCAAGGACCGCTACACCCAAAACAAGGCCAAACACGCATAGGCTCAACTGTTTCAGCATCTCGGTCATCATCATCGGATCCTCCAGGCAGAATTGCTCTGATTCGCGGATTCTGGCTCTCCAGAGATATGGTAGTGTACGAGTTTGGGTTCAATGAGCGCTCGGCCTAGCAATAACGTAGTGTTTATCGTGCTGCCTCGGTTCTTCCGCTAATATCGGACGGATGCGTCATTTGAAAGGGCCGGTGAGACGGCCGCCCAGTTCTAGGGGCGCTGGGCCAGATGAAATTACTTACACTCCTCTGCGGCTCCGGGCTCTCCTGGAGGCCGTGCTTCTCGCTGCGGCGACCACCTGGTTCTTTGTTGAACTATCGTCTCCAGCGAAGGCAGGACGTTTTCTTCCGGAGGTTGCAAACCCTTACTGTGACGTCAGGACCTACAAGCTTCGTGGTGTTGCGGAGCAAGCGTCGTCAATGACAGATCGCCGTGGGCGTCCCGTTATCGTCGTGAATGCGTGGACACTGCGCGACAAGCCCAACTACAGCCGATTTCTCTTGGCGCATGAGTGTTGTCACCACACGCTCGGGCATGTCACCAATGCCAAGAAAGGTATGGGGCACGTTGGACCGCAGGCCTTCTATTATGTTGCCCCTGAGCTCCGACGCTTAGAACTCGAGGCCGATTGTTGTGCCGTCCGTCTGCTGCGAGAGCGTCGGGAACAAGCCGGTATCGACGCTGGAGCCGAAGCAATGTCCGAATTTGGCGATAAGCCGACTGGAGCCTACTACCCGACAGGTGCTGAACGGGTCGAAAACATCCGTAAGTGTGCCGCGATCAGCCCATAGCGGTTGGCCTCAGAATGAGCATCGTGAAAGACAGGCTCAGGCGCCTTATCTATTGCGGATGGGGATGAGCTTTGCTCATCCCTTTTCTGATGATCGATTTTTCATCAAGGAGCAGGGAAGCACGCGCTTTGGAGGAGCACGGTTGGGCGTAGGTCAGTTAAGGACAATGCAGTCGAGCCGCCGGTTGACCAGCGCAGTTTGGATGACCGTAGCCCTCGTCGCGGCGGTTCTGTCCTGTGTTGTGCAGGTGAGAGCGGACAATGAAGGTTCGCTGCGCGTTTGTGCCGACCCCAACAACCTGCCGTTCTCTAACCAGAGGGCGGAGGGGTTCGAGAACAAACTGGCCGAGCTCATTGCAGATCGACTGGGCCGCGAGCTCGCCTATACGTGGTTTCCAGAAAACACAGGCTATGTGCCCAATACGGTCGGGGAAAACGCCTGTGATATCGTCATGGGCTATGCGCAAGGGACGGGACTTATCGAGGATACGAACCCCTATTACTACGCATCCTATGTTCTTATCACGCGGGCTGATGATGCCGATCTAAGCCACATAGCCTCCCTGTCCGACCCGCGCCTCAAATCGAAACGAATCGGGCTTGTGGCGCGTACGCCGCCAGCCAGCATTCTCACGATGCGTGGCCTGGGGGCAAATGTGACGTCGTTCGATGTTCGCTCCCGAGATAGTCAGACAGCCGTCGCCCAGGAGATCATCGCGAAAATTGCGTCGGGACAGCTCGATGCTGGTCTGCTGTGGGGACCGATCGGCGGATACTACGCGGCGATAGCCGATGTTCCGCTTACGGTGGTGCCGCTCGTGAACGAACTTGCGGGGCCGGCAACATTCTACGGAATAACGCTTGGTGTTCGGCCCAACGAACCCCAGTTCAAGCATCAAGTTAATAGGATTCTGGCAGAACACGCAGACGAGATCGTCTCGATCTTGGAGGACTACAACGTACCGGTTCTCGATGAGGACGGAGAAGTTGCTGCCGCGGATAGCAGTTCTGCTTCTTCGAGCCCTTAATTCTACATCTTGCAGATGCTCTCAGGCTCGTCGATGCCGAGCGTGTCGACCTCAATCTCCGGATGGCTCGCGTGTGGGAAGCCCCTTTGCGGTGACACAGAGACCGGAACCTTATCGGTCGCGATGAGGATCGGCTGCCGGAATTGGCCGTCCCAAGGTCGGAACTGCTGCTTGATCCCCTTAAACGGTGCAAGCTGCAGGTCCGGACCGCGAATGAATGCGGACACTGTTTCAAAGTCGTTCTTCGGCTTACGCGTCACCGCTTCGCCGATGGTTCGTGTTGCCACATAGGCCATATGGTCGATGGGCAGCTTCAGCCGTTTATTCATCTTCTCAAAATTGTTGTTGGCCTGGGTAGCGCCCCATTTTTCATGACCGGGGCTCCAGGTGGTCGCAGTCAGTCCTGTTGTGCCGGCCACGATCCGGGGCTTACCGCCGCCGCGATACGGCATGAGAGGGGCGAAGAGCTGGTTCTCGTCGGCAACCACGATGACGTCGTAATCAGCAGAAACAACAATCTCACCGCTCGCATTTGCTTCTTTATGCGGTTTCTCAGGCGGGATGGGTCCAACGCCGTCGCGTCGGCCTCCGGACACGTCGATATACTCGCGAACATCCACAAGGTTCCCGCCAAATCGCTTTGCCGCTCGTGCGATTGCATCACGGTAAGCCACATCTGCTTCAGTAGAACCGTGAACGACCAACCAGTTCGTCCAACCCATTTTGACGAGGTATTGAGCGAGCGCGTCAGCGAGCATGTAACGGTCTGGCACGACGTGCATGACATTCGCGCGGCAGTCTTCTTGGCGCAGTGAGACGTCTTCTGCACGAATGTTGAATAGAAGAATGTCTTTGTCTTTCGCCCAGTCGGACAATTTCAGAAGAGTTGGCGTCGGGACATCGACAACAATGTAGTTGTGTCCTGACTCATGCAGTTTCTTGAGGCCCTCGACCGCCTCCTCCGGTGAAGATGCGCTCTCGACATTCAAAGCGTAGAGATGCCCCATGAAACGGCCGCCGGCATTGTTCTCGACAATTCCCATCTCGGCGCCAGCGATCCCCGAATTGTCCGGCTCGACGTCGAGGCGCGACGCCGGCCGCGGCTCCGAGAGCTTCTCACGAATGTAGCCGATATCGACGGGCATTAATGGCGGGGACTGCGGCACCTTTATCGCAACGCCGCCTTTAGGTCGATCGTGGGCTGATCCGTTGTCGGCAGCCCAGGCAGGCCCTGCGCTGAGCCCGAGTAACATAGCCGCAACGCATGCTGCAGTAAGGCGCAGACGTTCCAGAAGCTTTTTGATCCGCATTTTGTGACCTTGGGCGCCGGTCATTCGTTTCCTCACAGCCCAGTCTGCCCCTAGCCGGCGGCTTCTTCAGGGGACGGCCGGGTTTTTTCACATGGTACAAATGGCAATAACGCCATGGCAAGTTGGAAACCACTGCGGGTAAGTTGGGCAATGCATGAGGAAAATTCATCCCGTCCGCGAAATCATGTAGTTTGAGCAGGAATCGAGATCCGACCCGAATCAGATGCTCAAAAATGATAGGCTCAGCCAATGAATTTCTCGCCCGGCGACGCAATTAAGTTTGGTTGGGAGACGTTCAAGCAGCGTCCCTGGTTTTTCATTGGCGCGATGATCATCCTGGCGATGGCCAATATCGCTGTCGGTATCATCACCGGCGCTGTTGATAGTGCAGCCGGTGGGTCGTTTGAGGAGCCGACACTTCTTGGAAATCTCGTCAGCTACCTGCTCGGTGTACTTATCAGCATGGGGCTAACGGCGTTTTTCCTTGCCGCACATGACAACCCTCGCGGGGTCGACTTCGCAACGCTTTGGCACCCCAGCCCCTATTGGAAGTTTTTTGGGACTTCCGTTCTCGCATCACTGGCCGTGGGCATTGGGTTCCTGCTTTTGATCGTCCCGGGCCTGATCGCTATGGTTCTTTTCATGTTTTCCACGTTTCTCGTTATCGATCGAGGGCTTGGCCCGATTGAGGCGTTGAAAGGCAGCATAGAGATGACCCAAGGGAACCGCTGGACACTGTTTGGGTTCATTTTACTCTGTATGCTGATTATTTTTGTCGGCGTGCTGGCGCTGGGAGTCGGTCTCCTCGTGGCTGTGCCTATAGTCGGGCTTGCCTTCGCTTATGCCTATCGGCTTCTGTCGGGCGGTGGCAGTCCACAGATCCAGTCCATGGACTCGGGCCTCCAGGCCTGAGCTGTTTTGTCCTCAAAATTAACCGGGTTTGCGCTGATCAATAGAGAAAGGCGTCCCAATGGGGCGCCTTCCGAAAAGATCTCTTTTGTCGTCTATGCGGCCTGGCTCATTACTCGGCCGGTTCGAAGACCTCTCCGTGCGCCTTGCTAACTTGCGCGGCGTTACGCGTATTGCGGTAGACGAACGCAGTCGCGGGCTTTGCCGCTTCGGCCTTGGCAAGATTGACCATCTCGTTGTGATAGGGCGAAAGCGAGCAAGCGGGGTCGGTGTTGCGTGGGTCCTTGCTGATGGCCATGGCCTGGCAGCGGCAACCACCGAAATCGACTTCCTTGAAAGCGCAGGACTTGCAGGGCTCCTTCATCCAGTCAGTGCCGCGGAAGGCATTGAAGGCATCCGAGTCCATCCAGATGTCGAGAAGCTTCTTATCCCGGACGTTATCGAAATTGAGCTCTGGGATACTCTCTGCTGCGTGGCAGGGGAGCACCTTGCCGGCGGGTGTGATGTTCATAAAGCCCTTGCCCCAGCCGCCCATGCACGGCTTCGGGCGCTTCGCATAGTAGTCTGGGACCACCATGTCGATCGTCAGTACGCCCTTCAAGCGCTCGCGTGCTGCCTCGACGTACTCGATAGACGCGATTGTCTCTTCGTAGGTCGGGATCAGCGCGGCACGGTTTAGCAAAGCCCAACCGTAATACTGCGCGTGCGCGATTTCGATGCGCTGCGCGCCGAGCTCCACAGCGACGTCGATGTAGCGTGGTACGTTGTGGATGTTGTGGCGATGGATCGGGGCGTTGATCGTCAGTGGCATGTCGAGTTCCGTGACCCAACGCGCGAACTCAAGTTTCTTCTCGAGCGCGTTCTTAAACGCGCCGATACGCTCGGCGCCGCCCGGGTCAACGTCCTGAACCGAGACTTGAACGTGATCGAGCCCCAGCTCCTTTAGCTTTTCGAGCCGTTCCCGCTTCACGTTCACGGCAGCGGTGATCAAGTTGCTATACAGACCGGCGTCCGCTGCGGTTTTTACGATCTCCTCGAGGTCCTTGCGCGCTGTAGGCTCGCCCCCGGACAAGTGCACTTGCAAGATGCCCATTTCACCGGCTTGGCTCATCACGGAGCACCACTCTTCAGTAGTCAGCTCATTCTTTACGCTCTCCAGCTCGACCGGGTTTGAGCAGTAAGGACACTGCAGTGGGCAGCGATGGGTCAGTTCCGCGAGCAAACCCACAGGGGCAACGGCGCAAAGGATGGCAGACTCTTCACGGTCGCCAATGACACCTGTGGTCGGCTCGTCATCGACGGCAATTGAGTCGACATGTCCGTCTATTTTGAGGTCCTCAGTCATTGCACTATCCCTTGATGTATCCTTTGTCGGCCAAATCTTGGAGCAGTTCGACGACGTCACCGGCAATCACGTCGACAGGCGCCGAATACTCTTCGGCCAGTTTGGCGGCGATATCGTCCACCGAACGCTCTCCATCGCAAAGTTTCAGCACCATTACGGCGATCGCGTCCGGCGTCAAAATGCGTTCTGGCGCAAGCAGCACCCATCGGTCTCGACCTGGGTCGTGACGGAGTTTCAAGTACCGCGGCATGATCGGCTTTGTCGTCCGATCGACGACAAGCCGGGTGGGCCGCTTGACCGCAGGCATTAGGCTTCGTCCGGAACGAAGGCGCCGGGTGGGATCATTCCTGGCTCGACATAGGCGAGGTAGAGCGCATCGAGCTGAGCCCACAACACGTTTGTCTTGAAGCGAAGCGCGTCCAGAGCACCTTGTTGTGCCTCAGGCGTCCTGGCGTTCTTCTTTACGTACTCAAGAGCGAAGTCGGCATCTCGTGGCGCCTGGGTGAGGCGGCGCTTGAAATACGCCATCACGTCGTCGCTGATGAAGTCGTAGTTCTCCAGCATGCCGGAGATCCGCGCCTTGTGAATGTTGGGTGCGAAAAGCTCGGTCAGAGAGGAGGCAACCGCCTCAACAAGGGTCTTGTCGCGCACGAAATTGACATAGGCCTCAACGGCGAAAATCGTTTCGGGCAGAGCGCCCTTCCGAGACGTGACGTAATCGCGGTCTAGACCAAGTCCGTCCGTGAGCACGAGCCAGCGTTCGATGCCGCCTTCTTCGTCGCCTTGGCCGTCGTGGTCGGTAATACGATGGATCCACTCGCGTCTTAATTCGCGATCATGGCAGCGGCTCATCAGAGCCGCGTCCTTCCGCGGGACAGCGGACTGGTAACAGTAGCGGTTGAGCGCCCAAGCCTGCACTTGGCCCTTATTCAACTCCCCGCCATGTAACAGCTTATGAAACGGGTGTTTGTCATGGTACTGCACGGCGCCGATGGCGCGCAGTTCTGCCTCAAGCTCGTCAGGACTAAGGATCTTGGTCACGGGCCTACTTCCTCGCTAGGTTTTCTCTGCTGGCGCTTCTTGATGCCGCCAAAGGACGGATTCCTGCTGTATAGATGGGAATAATCCCGAAAAAAGCTATGCTTCATTCATGAATACCGGCTTGAACCCTCATTAAGAACATCTGAACTCGGTGGAGGTCGCGGCAAGTCAGGCCGCTCCGTATTCTTGCGTTTTATGGCGACACGTCCGCCATTTTGCGCGTGCTTTTCATCAATGGGCGCCCCAAATGGTCTGGCCAACGATAGCATGATAAGAGGACCTTCAACTTGGTGGTTACTTCATAATCAAGCTGTATCGTCAATGGTCTCTCTAAGACAGTTGCGCTGTTTGGAGGCGCTGGCCGCGCCGACCAATGCGGGCGTCGTGTCCGCAACCCAAGATATGTTGTCGGAAGACCGGCTGCTGCTTTTGGAAGAAGGGCATTGCCTGAGAGATCAAGCTTTGTCCTACTGCCACATGATGACAGCGGACTTGCGCCAGAGTTTCGGGGCTTCCAGCCTCACCACGATTATGCAGATGGTTGCAAATGACTATGGCGTGACCTTGTTGCCGGAGATGGCGGCGGCGATCGAAGTTCATCCGAGCGACCACATTCGGCTGTTGCGTTTTTCGGCGCCCGAACCAAAGCGCGAGATTGGACTGGCTTGGCGCAAAAGCTCGCCTCGAAAATCGGAATTCGAGCAGCTGGGCGGATTGCTGCACGATGCGGCGCTGTCGCGGCGAGAAAACGATGGAGCGACGGCCCAGAAGGGAGGCCCAAAACGCTAAGTACACAGCTTTCCCTTCTGATGGCATCGCTGCTGTTTGCACGGTCAGGACTCGTGCGAATGACGCGACCGCTTGCCGATTTCTTCGCAGCAGGTCGCCTCATGCCGGCCCTATTCAACAGCGTTGCCATTGCAGGCTCCAGCGTTGCGGTACTCGTCTTTGTGGCTGGGGCTGGCGCTATCGATTTTGCATGGCAGGGCGTGACGCTTCTGCTGTCGGGCGTGGGGCTCGGGCTTGTCGCAACAGGCTTGCTCCTTGCGCCTTACTTGCGTGGTTATGGCGGGTTCACTTTGCCGGATTTCCTCGCCGAGCGGTTCAGTGCTGAGACAATGCGGCCCCTTGGCGCGTTGGCCGTTCTTCTTTGCTCGTTTCCCGCGCTTGCCGCCGTGCTCCTTGGTCTCGGCGTGATGGGACAGGCGACGCTGGCTTTGCCTGTCTGGATCGGCATTGCAGCGGGTATCGTCATGATCCTCGTAGCGACCTTCATCGGCGGTATGCGTTCGCTGAGCCTGTCGCAACTCTCATACTATGCCGTGATGTTGCTGGCAGTCCTTGTCGCCGTGCCCACTGTACTTTGGCAAACAGGCTCCTTCGCTGCGACCGACACACTTATCGTGGATGAAGTTATCCCTTCATTCGCTTGGCAGCTTTTCGGTCAAACGAGCCCAATCAACTCGTTTGCGCTGTTCTTCTGTCTGGTAACAGGGTTCGCCTCCATGCCGTACTTGCTGATGCGTAGCTTCACGGCACCAGATCCGGGTGATGCCAGAGCCTCATATCTGGTTGCTCCTATCTTCCTTTTTCTCCTCCTGGCAGGAGCGCCGGCGCTCGCCGCTTTGTACGAACCGGCTGTTGTGGCCGACGGCGAGGTGCTGTCTATGATTGCGCAGGCGGTTCTTGTTGTAGCAGCAACATCTGCTCTGCTTTCGACTGGTGCTGGGCTGACCTTGTCGATCGTGAACACGATGGCTCACGACGTATATTTCAAGGGCGCTGCGCCCAACGCTTCGGTACGTCAGCAACTCCGCCTGGCCCGTTTGCTCTTAGTTGTGGTCGGACTCCTCGCTGGCGCCGTGGCACTGCTATGGCCTCGGGAAACTTTGATTGGTGCGGCAGCAACGTTGTCTTTGGCCGCTAGCGCCTTCTTACCAGTTCTTGTGCTGGGCATTTGGTGGAAGCGTTTGGGTAGCGACGCAGCTTTGGCCGGCATGGTCGCAGGCCTCGTTGTGTGCGTCTTCTACATGATCGCACCTAGCGCATTCCCAATTGTCTTCTACGAATCGTCGAGTCTTCTGTCGGATGCGACGGGGATGCAGGCGGCGGCGTTTGAAACGTTGCGTTACGACTACCATGCAGCGAATGATTCTGTGGCGCAGGCAGCCGCGCTCGCGGAGTGGAGAGAATCTGCCCGACCAATAGCCAATTGGTTAGGCGTTCACAGCTCCCTGGCAGGGGTGTTCGCCGTGCCAGTCGGCTTTCTAGTCATTGCGCTTGTCGGATTTTTTGCGCCTGCGTCATCGACTAGGCGGCAGCGCTTCTTTGAGAGCCTCCGGACGAAGACCGTTTAAGCGCTATAGCGGGTCTAACGCCGCGTCGCACCTATCGCTGTTTCTTGGTGGCGGACTTGGGCGGGGGCGGGCCACCGAGCAGCCGAAAGCTATCTCGGAAGCGTAGCGCGCTCGCGCTGGTCGCGTGCCCCTTAGGGCCGGCAGAGATCAGCATGTAAACCCGATCGCCATTGGCGACCATCGTGACTAAATGGTTGAGCTTGCCTCTACCGTCTTCGGCTTTTGCTTCAAAGCCCGGGCGCCTGTCGATGCTGAGTGGGGTTTTGCGGCGTATCTTTGCGTCACTGCCTTTCGCGTAGCCTGAGACAATCTTTTCGAAGTAATCCCTATCCGGTGGGTTAGGCGCGCGCCCTTCGGGGTACTCAAATACGACCAGGAAATAGACTGTGTCCTTGCCCGCTTCGACCTTAAACTCGTGGTGAAGCAGGGGGTTCTGGCCAGGTACGGGAGTACTGTCGGCTTCGGGCTTCTCCGTTACGCCCGGAAAAGAGACAACAAACCCTAGCTTAGGGTAGTGAAACTCTTGCCAGCTCGAGTCGGCGGCAGCCTGATCTTCGGAGGTGGCGTTTGCTTTCGCAGCAGCTGGCGCGCTCGCGGTAACGACGAACATCGCGATTATCGCGCTCAGCATTGTGGTTGTGAACGTAGGCCGCATCGACTGCTTGTAACCTCCAAGAAACATCAACAATCCTCGAAAACCGCCGCCCCATCGGACCTGCCCGTGGACCACAAAAATGGTGCTCACGCAAGAGGGCAGGGAAGGTTGGCCTAAACATGGAGGGGATATGAAAAGGTCGGAATACGGCGTATCCACCTGCGACGGCGTGGTGACGCGCGCGGGGCGATTGAGCTGCACTGTCGTTTTCGGTCATGCAATTACCCTATGGACGGGCGATGATCCGAGATCGTCACAAAGCGATTCGAATTGCGCTTGCTAGCCTCTGCGCACTAGCGGTCGCGCTTGTCACGGCGCTGGCCATCACCGTCTCGCTGTCGGATTTCGATCTGCAGCAGAGCCTCCCATCGCTCGACAGCTTTGGCCCTGCCGCAATCGTTGTTCTTCGGTTCCTTACAAGTCTTGGGTGGATCGTACCCACATCGCCCCTTTTGATGGCGGCTGCCGCCACGGAGGGTGTGATGCTCGGAACGCTCTATGTTCTAATCGGTGCGCAGCTCGGTGCTCTGGCCGGTTTTCTCATCGGACGGCATTTCGGTCGCGACTTTGTGGAGCGTCCCGGCTGGCTTGATCCAGTGTGTGAGACGCGCGTAGGTCGTTGGCTCCTCGACGAGAACACGTGGCAATCGCAACTGATGCTCGCTGTATTTCTCAGCCGACTTATTCCGGGGCTCAACATGGACGCGCTGAGCTATGTGGCAGGCATTACCGCGCTCAGCGTCTGGCGCTTCTTTCTTGCTAGCTTTACTGCGCTGCTGCCTTACACACTGCCGCTTGTCGCCGCGGTACAACAATTGGTGGCGTTTGGCTCGGACACATTGGCGATCGCCGTTATTGCACTTGTTGCGCTCAGTGCCTTGGTTGGCTTTTCAAGGAAGCGGTCCGCCCGAGCAGAGGCTCGGGCAAGACATAGTCGAACCTAAGGGTCCTAGGACCCTTCTTCGCCGATCGCCCGGTCATACATGGCCCGCGCGTCCTGCTTGAGGTCCCGGCGTGAGGGCGCCCGGAGATAGAGCATATGGCCCCCAGCATAGTTTCGAACCTCAATTGGTTTAGCGCCCTTAAGTGGCGGCAGTTGCTCAACGAGATAAGCCGGTACGGAATAGGGCGTGATGAGGTCGGTGTACCCGCTCGCGATAAGCACCTCGAGGTTGCGGTTCGCTGCCCTAGCATCCTGGACATCGTCTAGAGCGCCAGCAAAGCCCTGCTTAGTCTCGCTTGTGCCATAGTCCCAGCGGCCGCTGATCTTCCGGTTGAGGAGCTTGAATTCGACGTCTGTCTCAAAACCGAGGTCTTCAGCGGCATAGCGAACGAACGCGGTCGACCATAGCGGTAGCGTCGCGTCCAATACGGGGTCGGGGCCGCGCGGCCAGGAACTTGCAGGATGCGGATCGGGGCCGCCGACACTTCCATCATACAAGCTCAGGACCTGACCTCCCGCGCGATCAAACTCTTTTGCGAAAACAGACTGCGGTATACGGGCAAAGTATCGCTGAACTTTTTGCAACGGGAGCCCGGTAATCTCGGCAACCTTTTCGCTGGCTGATTCCCCACCTTTCTGAACACCGGAGGCAAGTGCCACCAAGTAATCGGTGATCGCGTATGTCTCCACATCTTTGAGCGCTGTCGCGAGCTCCTCGCGGGTCGTTATGCCCTCACTCTCCAGTTTGACGGCAGCGTACGAGGGTAGTTGCAGCGCCCAAGGGAGGGGGTCGTAGTCCTCCCCGCGTAGCATTGAGAATTCAAGCGCCGGCGAGATCAGGACGAGACCACTGGGGGAAACGCTGCCTTTGCGTTGCAGCTTCCGCGCGAGCTTGGCAACACGGAAGCCTCCATAGCTCTCGCCGGCCAGGAAAACGGGCGAGCCCATGCGGCCCGCTGCAGACAAATAGAGACGAACAAAATCGGCGAGGGACTCGGCGTCTTGGTCGACACCCCAAAAATCTTTTCCGCTCTTGCTTCCCGCCGGACCGCTGAATCCGGTCCCGACAGGATCGACGAAGACGAGGTCTGTGAAGTCCAGCCAGCTTGCATCGTTGGGGATCAAGCGGGCAGGTGGCCCTGTTAGCGCGCCTTCATCGGTCGTTGTGACAACTTTCGGTCCCATGGCGCCCAGATGAAGATAGGTCGACGCTGCGCCAGGACCTCCGTTGAAGACAAACGTGATTGGCCGCTCGGGGTTCGCCGGGTCGGTAGTGTAGGAAACGTAGAAGATCTCGGCTTCCGGCTTGCCGTCGCTGTCCCGCGGCTTAATCGTGCCTGCGACAGCCGTGTACGGGATCTCCCGGTCGTTCTGCTTAAGGACGTGCTGTGAGATTTCGTCTTCCGGTAGACGCAGGCCCTGATTGGAGCTTTCGCCGGCTTGGCTCGCGACGGTTTTGTCGCCGGTCTCGGAACTACTCGCATCCGTGGACCCCGTCTCCGTGTTGGCCGTGGCCTCACGCGCAGTTTCAGTGACGGTCTTATCGGCGGTCTGAGCTTCTTCTGCGTAAGCTGCGATCGGCGCCGAAATTAGAAAGAGCGTGGCGAAAAGAGAGAGGATTGAGGGGCTTACTCGGTGATGCAGGGACAGTGTCACGGTTCCTCCGACTTCATTATCTCGATGATGCAACGCCCCCCGCTGACTGAGCTAGGCGCTGAAATCGACCGTCTCAAGGCGGTCTGGCTGACGATCACACAGCTTTGACCTTGACCGTGCCATGTTTGGCGCCCAAGCATCTGAAGATGAGACCGTTTCCCGTCCTAGTGACTTGGCTTGCCCTCGGGATCGCGCTGACAGCGTGCGCATCGCGCAGCGATATCGAGGCCGGGCGTTTGGCTAAGGAGGAGGCCGCCAAGGCCGAGGACGATGCTAAATGCCGGAGCGCAAATGCAAAGCCCGGCGAGCCGGCCTATGAGGCGTGCCGGCAAGAGCTGGCGACCAAACGCGCCGCAAAGGCGGAGATCAACTACCAAAAGGCGCGCGATTTCGACCGCGTCCTCGGCGGTCTCAACGACTTGTAGGCTAATTAGCGCTCCCAAGCCCTCAATCGATCACTTCATGCATGCCAATGCCGAACGGCTATTGGCCGCCGTGGCTATGACGGCTAAGCTGGTCCCAGCGGAAATCGACAAGCAGTAGTTCTGTGCGGCAAGGGTAGGGTAGGCCGAACAGAGCGGTCCAATTCCGCTAATGAGACTTGGCGTTTTGGTCCGAAGCTCTTGCTATGGGCGCGGAACGCGCGCGTGTTTCGACTCCGAGGCCGATCGGGTCCTCTGTGTGCGGCCTGGTTGAGGAGAGGAACCGGCGAACAAGCCGGTTCCCGGCCGAGAGTCGGTTTTGGGGGTCATCGCATGGGCAGTCCGATGAAAAAACGGCGTGCCTGGTCGACGTTGGACGACGAAGCGGATGCTCAGGAGTCCGCTGCCTTGGCTGCTTCACTCGCAGCGGCGAAGGATACGGCAGCGCGTTCCGGTGCTCTCCTGTCCAGCGCAAAAGAAGACCTCACCGATCATCAGCGTTGGCTCCAAGCTCAGAGCGCCGCTGTCGAACGCGATCGAGACCGGCACGAGCGTTGGCTTCAGCGACAAAAAGACCTTCGGCTTGCAAACACAAAGAAAGACCGCATTCGCCGCCATCGCCGATTGGTGCGACTGCGCGCACTTCAGGCTATTCGCCAAGCATTCGTAGATCTTTTTGTTTTTGTTCGATCTTGGATCGCGTTTGGGGCCGGGAAGGTCACCAGCGCGGTGCGCTTTGTTGGGCGGATAATTGGCGATGCCGCGGCCGCTGTCTGGCGCGTCATAGCTTCAGCATTCCAGCATGCTGCCCAAGCTGCGTCGGCGTTAGCAGCTGTGGTGGCAAGAGCCACCGCCTCTGTCTGGCAGGGTGTTGCCGAACGAGCCCTTTGGACCGGACAGAAGATTGGTTCGTTGGCGCGCGGTGCACGCGCTGGCGTTATGGCGGGGGCGGCGTGGGGCGGCTCCCAGGCATCCGCTTCCGTTCGGGCCGGCAGTCAGCTCCTAACGGCTGGTTCTGAGGTCGTGGCGCAAAGAGCTGGTGCTATGTCGCGTACCGCGGAAAATGCCATTAACACCGGCGGGCGTGCTGTCGGCAACGGCGGACGGGCGCTTGGCAGTGGCTTGGCCTCGACTAGCCATAGCGCACAGGCTCTTGCTCTCGCCACACGGGACACTGTTACATCTGGCGCGTCGGCAAGTATAGCAAAAGCCGCGAAGCTAGGTGCTTCGGCAGGCAGGCGGATCTTCCGCGCCAGCAATTGGGTAACCTCTCGCCTTGCCGCCGCGCCTTCCAAGGTCTTCATACATGTCGCCCGGCTCGGCCACGAGGTGCAGCATTTTGCGCGCGTTCGTGCTCCGGTACCGACATCGGCTCAGTTGCCCCCAGAAGACGATGAGCGGTCGTCGCTCAGCGCAGCGGACTTTGAAGCGGACGTCTCGGAACCGGATGAACCGACCATTGGCAATGAGCGCCACACGGCATCGGTTCATATCTTCGAGACATATGGGCCTCATCCTGACGGTGCGACTCTTTTCGGCCAGCCCGCGAACGATCCATGGAGTGCAGAACCGAGCCCCCTCGCCGCGCCAGACAGGGGCGACGCGCAGGAAGCGGCGACGACCGTAGCCAAAGGTGGTTCATTGGCCCCGCATAAGCTGGCTGGCTTCGTATCGGACTTTCCTACTAGGATCAGCGAAGCGATGCGAGCCTCAGGCAAAGGCGTATACGAACAAGCGCGTGCTCTAGGCCGCACGGTGCGAGGCAGCGCTCATGCAAGTTGGGCCTGGATGCGCCGACAAACGGCGCGCAGTCTAGCATCCGCGCAAGCCAGCGCAGGAGTCATAGTTCGCGCGCAAGAGCGCGCATTTGCACAGGGCGCTGACTGGGCGCGAAAGAGGGGACTAGATCTCAGTCATATGATGATAATCGCCGGCGCTGTGTTGCTTCTTCTTGGTGGCCTACTAATTGGTGGTGGCTTCTTGATGCGGTCAGCATCTGACCCCGTCATCGCCAAAGGACCTTCGGAGGAGACTTTCTCCAAACTGTCTTGGACCTTTGATGAGCCTGAACGTTCCCTGGCAGAACGTGCGATCTTCACGCTCTCAGGGACGCCTGAGTCGTTCTTGCTCAACGGCATCTCGATCAACGGAACGAATATTTCTGACGACACGTTGACCAACTTGGAGGCTGCACTGAGCCCCGATGTGCAACGACCCGATCTCAAGCTCAACGTCGCGGTGACGCCTCAGGATGAGCAGGCTGCGTCGCCTGTTTCGGTGGCCACCGTGCCGCCTGGCGCCGCCTTTCGCTTAACGTTCCAATTTCCCCCCGAGGCGTTGGGTAGCGGGGAGGGAATATCTATTGACGAGTTTTTTGAAGCCTATGGCGGCTTGCTGCTCCGGGTTCGTTTTGAAGCAGACGGGGCAGAGCGAACCGTACTCCAACACCTCAGCCCCGAGATGTTGAAGGCTCAGCTTGAGGAAGTCGCCGCACAAGCAGGCGGTTCGTAGGCCACAAACCTCCGAACGCTAGTTGCAGTCGATCTTCAGGGCGCCGCAGTTCCGCATCTGAACGCAGACGTTGAAGCGATTGCAGCAGGCAGTTTCACAGCCAACGATCTCGGAGTTAGCCGACAGCGCCCGTGCCGCACAGACGTCGTTGCATGACTGAAGCCCGTTGGAGCAAACACGAACAGATTGGCTCCCGAAGCCGCAGGCTGAGGGCGTAGGCCTCAGCGACTGGCTCGGCTGCGATGTTGTCTGCGAAAATGCTGTGCTGCCCAGGAAAGTCGTGCCGCAGAGAAGAACCACAACCAAAAGCAACCCAAACCGAGCCATGTAACGCGTCACGCTATTGACCTCAAAAATGTGATTTCGTCCCTCACTAGGACCCCCGTGGCCGCTGCCTACGCAGCGGCCGCGATATCATAGGGTGCCAGTTCTGGGATGAGAAACGCATTCTTTTTTGGCGTTTCGATCCTCAGCGGCACCTGCAAGAATGCTCATTAGGTTGTTGCAAAAGCATCGCATTTCGGAGCTACCTATGCATCTTTGCGCGAATTCTATCGTATTGAGGAAACCACGGTGAAACACGCCCCGAACGGTCTTTCAACCCTTGCTCTTGCCGCAGCCGTGACAGCCATTTCCGGCGTTGCCGCGTTTGCTGATGGCCCCATTCTCGTAACAAGCGCAGAGGACTCCGGCGAGGATACATTGCGCGCCGCGCTTGAAACGGCGGCCAAGTCCGACAGCCTTACCCAAATCCTCGTTGCGACAGACAGCGACATCGAGGTCAGCTCGACGCTTGTCTACGCCGGCAAGGCGCCGCTTGCGATTCACGGTATGGGACAAAACGTCAAAACCGACGTGGACACCACGATGCTGAACATCAGTCAGGGAGCAAATCTGACGGTGACCGATGTAAGCTTCAAAGGGCCTGGCAAATTCAGCATCGAGAACCAGGGTGGAACAGGAAGAGGCATCTTTGTCGACATACGTGACGACCAAACGGGCGTTGTCTCCTTCATCCTCAGCGATGTGGAGATTTCAGGTTTCTCGGACTACGGCGTACTCATTTCCGACTGCGATGTTGTGGAGAATTGCGGCGCCGGACGCGGCGGCCGAGGGAACGGATCTGATGCATCGATCCTGGTACGCCTCAACGATGTAGAGATCGACGACAACGGCAATGGTCATTTCGATGCCGATGGCTTGCGCGTCGATGAGAGAGGGCCAGGCGACATCTTTTTCTATGCCAAGGAATCCGAGTTCACGAAATCCGGTGCGGATGGAGTCGAGCTTGACGAAGGCCAAGACGGGAGTGTTTTCGCGACGACCGTGGACTCTAAGTTCGACGACAACGGTGACTACTGTGACGAGAACGTCCTTGGCAGCTTTCTGCCTGATGAGACCGAGGGAGAGTTTGAGGACGGGGAAGTGCAGGAAGCAGATATTCCCGGGCCAGTCACGGGCTCCCCTGATGATGGCTGCTTTGAGCGCGAGGTCGCGCTTTTCGAGTCGGGTTCCGTCAAGGAATACGAAATCGGCATCGACTTCGACGATGGCTTCGATATTGACGAGGCGGGTCCCGGCGATCTGTGGTCGTTGATCGTCGACACATCCGTCAAGGGAAACCATGACGAGGGCCTAGACTTCGGCGAGGAAGACGCGGGAAATTTGAAGCTCGGTGTCTGGAATGCGGAAACCATTAGCAATACCGACGACGGGTTGAAGATCGTCGAGAGCGGGGCCGGAAACCTATCGGCGTTGTTGGCCAAGCTGACGGCCAAGGACAATGGCGGTTACGGCGCCGATTTGCAGCAAATTGACGAGGGTACGCTGACCGTCAACGTCGATAAGTCGAGGACCTCCGGCAACAACGATGGCGAGGAGACAGGACTGAAGGTCGATCAGTTGGGCTCAGGCGAAGCGACTTTGCGCGTCGTGGGGTCCGAGATCGAGGACGGCATCAAGGCAAAGAATGTCAAGGTGATCGAGGAGTAGCATTCTGCAGTTCCCGGACTTGGTGCCACAACCCGATTAGGTTTCTCCGGCCACGCTTGTGTGCCCGTGAAATTGGCCCAGCTGTCAGTTCTCACGTGCATGGCAGCTCTGCCGGGTTCATTTATTGTGTTCGCTGTGTAGCGATATGAACGGTCATGACTGTCATCGATCTCTCCGCCATCATCTTGTACGACGATCAGCATCGGATCTTACTGCAACACCGAACAGACGATGCGCCCACATTTCCGGGATACTGGTCCTTCTTCGGCGGGAGCGTTGAGCCGGGAGAAACATTCGAAGAGGCGGCAATCCGGGAGGCATATGAGGAACTGTCCTATACTCTAAGAGCGCCGCTACATTGGCTCAGCCAGCCCTTCGGCTATGAGGGGCAGCCCTACAAACAGCATGTCTTTGTCGAAAAGTACGACGGTGCAGCGCTGTCCCTAGGGGAGGGACAGGGCATGGATTGGTACGAGCCATCGGAGACGGGCGCGCTGATGATGAGCGCGCATGCCAGAACGGCAGTCAAGGCACTAGACAGATGGCTTGCCTGGCGCCTAGGCCGGGGTCGCACTAAAGGTGACTAGAGCACAATCCATGCGTGTTCTCAAAGAAGTTCTAGTGCTCGCCGTTGTTGTCGTTGTGCTGGCCTATGCTGCCCGTCAGCTTGAGGGTATGGGTGCTGGGAGGCTGGATGCCGATGTGCTTTCGTTAATGCAATCCCTGAAGGACTTCTTGGGGGCGGATAGCGAGCAAAAAAATCCCCCAAAGCCAGCGGCGCCTTCCGAGTAGCCATTGATCCGCGCCAGTAGTCCTAGGCGCGTTAGCCGCGACATCCCTGTTTCGCGCCGATCACTGGCCGCACTTAGTCAGAACATCTGCCAGAAAGCTCTGAGCTTCTTGGGTTCCTTCTGCCGGCGCCCAAGGCGCGAAAGCTTTATCTGTCGCTGCGTCGTAAGGACCGGCTTTGACCTCGAAGATCACGGTGTCCGGCTCAAGAGCGACGATCGTGTGATAGCGTCCAGGCACAACGTCCGCACCGAACCGATTAGACTGCGCACCCAGGACCATATGTTGGTCGATGGCGCCATCGTCGTGGAAGGCGACAAACAGAAGCCGGCCCTGCAAAACGATCCAGGCCTCCGGCTTCGGCGGGTCGAGATGCCTGTGTGGCCGGACATAGCTGCCGGGTTGGATCGCGTTGAGCATGCGGTGAACCGTGTCACCGTCTGACCGATGCAGCGGCGCGATCATGCGGCCGCGTGCTGTCTGCCGGCTTTGTTGCACAACCTCATCCACAAGCGCCGTTGTGATGAGGGCGATGTCTTCCTGGGGCGGATCTAAAGCGAGTTGCCGACGGGTCATGCGCTCTCAAGGTTTGCGAGACTTCAATAGCGGTTGCCCTTGGCTCGCCGATCGCAGGCGCCATTCATAAGTCATTTGGCTCACGCGAGTGACACGCAGTCGGACTTTAATTGCCCTCGCATGCCACCCAAGAATTATGAGTTCAATGAGTCAAAGATTGCGGCGGGTACCTGCGGATGCGACTTGTCCAAGAACACACTGCCGCCAGGGGTAATCCCGACTGTCTCCGACATGTTTGCCTCGGTTATGCTCCCTCGCGCCGCAAGCATCGTGCTTGCTGAGAAACCCGCCGGTATCCACGCTGTTCATTAAACCATCGAAGTTGTTGGTGCCGGCTGGAGGATTCGAACCCCCGACCTACTGATTACAAATCAGCCGCTCTACCAACTGAGCTAAGCCGGCGCTTGTTAAACCGATGGGCGCTTCTAACGCCTTATTCGACGTAGCTTCAAGTGCCAAGAAGGAAGCACATTGGGACGCAGACCGGACGCTGCGCCTCCAACGTTGACCAAGTCGGCAACGCGCTTGATCGCACATACCAATTGGCTGTCAGCGACGCCGGCTGGCAAGCAGGCCCGCGGCGAAGGCCAAGACAAGTAGCGTAAGCGGGCCGACCTGGTTCATCGCCTTGTTGACGCTTTGGTCCACCATGGCCAATCCTTCGGCGGGCGCATTCACGAAGTCTGGCTGCTTTGGGCTTTGCTTATGTACTCCGAGAAGCAGAAGCACAAGGCCGATGACAGCCAGTACTCCTGCAATAAGGCCTGCCGCGCCGATCGGAGAGAAGTCATACAAAACAAGGGCCTGATAAAGGACGATCAAGCCGAACGCGAACGCAAAGAGCAGCACCACGATTGCGGCCGCGACGAGCACCGCCCGTCGCACAGACTGTTCCACGGTTTGTTTGATCCGTGCGCCAGTCTGCATCGAGGAGAGTACTGAGAGCGCAAGCCGCAACATTGGGGATTCTCCTAGCGGCGGGTCAGGATGCCGATCAGCAGTCCCAGCCCTGCCGCGATGGCAATAGCCTGGAGTGGGTTCTGCTTGATCGCCTCTTCGGCGCTTTCCTTGGTCTCAAGAGCTTTATCTTGCGCCTGATGAACGCCCTTTTCAGCAAGGCGACCCATGGTTGCGCTGATGTTCTGCATTTCGGCGCGGATCGCCTCAATCTGAGCAGCAAGCTCCTCGGTCTCATCTCGCTGAGTCGCCATGTCAGAGTACTCCTTAGAAAGCATTTCACTTGTGCGGTGGCGCCTAGTGGCGCTTCGGCTGTGTACAGGGTAGCGGATATAGCACAACCCGCAATTTCTTGTGTGACTGTTGCTTAATCGGCTCACTCGCTCGATTGTCGGCACGTGTGCCTTCGTTTAGACTCGCACAGCTTGACGGGACTGCCGCATGGGAGTGTGAGAGGGATGACAGGTATAGCCTGCTTCAGATTTGGATGGGCGATCGCGATCGGCGCGAGCTTGGGGCTGGTGCTCACTCTGTCGCCAAGCGGGCCTGCGCGAGCCGGCGATCAGGTAGAGATCATTACGAGCCGTGGGTTGATCGGCTTCGGTCACATGAAGAGGGTCACGGAGGCCCATTGTCTCGACAAGAACTATTGGTGGTTCTACCGCCCCTATACGACAGCGGGAGAGGACTTCCCTCGCTGCGAGCCCTATTTCCGTTATTCCGGCTCGGGCGGCGGGAGCGGAAATGCTTGGGTCGATCGCGCGATGAAGTAGGCTGCCTGAGCTTGCTATACCCAGCCCACCTGATCCAGCTGCGATCTCCGACCTGACAAGGGCTCTCGGCGTTGGGGCCTTTTGCTCAACTACTTCAGAAAAAATCCGCAACCAAGTCCAAAGCTTCCAGTGCCAACCTGTTGATTTCACGAGGGGATGGAGAGCGCGCGGGCGCTGCCGCTCTACCGTTTCTGCTCGTTTACGCAGCTCTCACACGCGCCCAGTGCAGCGCGATCGCGGCCGCATTCGACACATTCAGACTTGCGAGCTCACTGGCTGTCGATATCCGGCAGAGCATATCGCAGCGTTCACGCGTCAGCTGCCGCAGCCCACGACCCTCGGCGCCGAGAACCAGCGCCAACGGGCGTTTGAGCTTTACATCCTCAAGTGCCGAACCGGCTTCTTCGGCCAAGCCCAATCGCGCGACTCCAAGATCGGCAAGCTCTGCCAGCGACTCGGCCAAATTCCGCACGAGCACGATGGGGATGAGGTCCAGGGCGCCGCTTGCCGCCTTTGCCAAAACGCCACCAAGGGGAGGGCTGTGCCGCCTGGTCATCACGAGCCCCCTGGCGCCGAAGGCTGCGGCAGAGCGCAGCACAGCCCCTACATTGTGTGGGTCCGTGACCTGATCCAGCACTAGGATTGTTCCCGTGAGGTCGAGATCTTCTAGCCGCGGCGATTCGAGCTGTCCCGCGTCCAAGAGTACTCCTTGGTGGACCGTATCTGCCCCGAGTTGCCGGTCGAGCGCCTTGGGTAGGACCCGTTCTAGTTCCAAGCCACGCTTCGCTATCAGGAGGGCGAGCTTTCGAGCAGCGTTCTCTGTCGCCTGGATACCGTAGACGGGACGCTTCTCGTTCGCGAGCGCCGCCTCGACCGCATGGTATCCATATAACTGCACCCGATCAGAATCGGGGTTTTTGGCCTGGTTTCGTCCTGCACGCCTGCGGCCACGGTCTATGGGGTTGGTCTGACGTGCCTTTCGCTGGTCCATTGTCTGGGTCTGTTCGCTACAAAGATTGACGCCGAAGGGATAGACCTAACATAAAGCCCAAGGATTCCAGGCATTCGAGCATGATTTACAGTTGACAGAGACCGCCTAGCTACTCATAAACAGCGGCTATTGCGGACCCTGCCGGCCAACGGCGGGGTGTTTTTGCTTGGTTAAAATCACCAGTCATTCCATCCGACGCTCTTGATTTATGGAGGGGTGCCCGAGTGGCTAAAGGGGACGGGCTGTAAACCCGTTGGCTATGCCTACGTTGGTTCGAATCCAACCCCCTCCACCACCGCTCTGAATGAGCTAGAGGAAGACGGTCGCGGGTGTAGCTCAATGGTAGAGCAGCAGCCTTCCAAGCTGACGATGAGGGTTCGATTCCCTTCACCCGCTCCAGAGCTTAGGCGGCGAGCCTATTGGTTTGATTGTTGAATTTGGTTTGAGGATAACGAGGACGATAGGAGTGTAGCTCAACTGGCTAGAGCACCGGTCTCCAAAACCGGGGGTTGGGGGTTCGAGTCCCTCCACTCCTGCCACCAAATGGAGATTCGGGTTGGCGGTGACGGCCAGGCACACACGGTCCGGAGTTGAACGCAAGCTGGGACGGAGAAGTCCCGTAAGTGAAGAACAGAGATGGCGAGGACGAACCCTTTTGAGTTTCTTCAGCAGGTCCGCACCGAGGTGTCGAAAGTCACCTGGCCGACCCGGCGTGAGACGATCATCACAACGGTCATGGTTGTGATCATGTCAATCATCGCCGCCATTTTCTTCCTTGGTGTGGACTGGGTGCTCGGCAACATCGTGCAGCTGATACTTGGCATCAGATTTTTCTAGGAGGTCGAAACTGTAGTCCGATGACTATGCGCTGGTACATCGTCCACGCTTACTCGAACTTCGAGCGGAAGGTGGCTGAGTCCATCAAGGAACGGGCGGAGTCCGCCGGCCTCGGGGAGCGGTTCGCGGAAGTGCTCGTTCCCATGGAGGAGGTCGTGGAAATGCGGCGCGGTCGGAAGGTAGCGTCGGAGCGCAAGTTCTTTCCGGGCTACGTGCTGGTGAAGATGGAACTCAGTGATGAGACGTACCATCTGATTAAAGATACGCCGAAAGTGACCGGGTTTTTGGGCACGGACAACAAGCCAATTCCGATCACTGAGGAGGAGGCGGGCCGGATCCTCCAGCAGGTGCAGGAAGGTGTCGAGCGTCCGAAGCCGTCCGTCACATTTGAAATTGGTGAGCAAGTTCGCGTGGCCGACGGCCCCTTCGCATCCTTCAACGGTCTCGTGGAAGAGGTCGACGAAGAACGGGCGCGGCTCAAAGTGGCGGTTTCGATTTTTGGCCGGGCGACACCGGTCGAGCTGGAATACGCTCAGGTGGAAAAACTCTAACGAGCGCGCACGCTTTACTAACGCGCGCGAGACGTGAAACGCAGGACGTACTGGGATGGCGAAGAAGAT
>NZ_JBZMXT010000009.1:0-51809 GCF_058506495.1 Methyloceanibacter sp.
GGCCAGGAATTCCTGGCCGGGGTTGGCATTGCCGTAGAGATAACCTGTTTTGCTATCTCGTCGTTAGCTGCTTAGCCGAGCTTCAGCGGCTCAACAACAACGGTCTCCTGGTGGTGGCCGAAGCAACCGCCCAGACCGATCGAGGCAGAAACGACAATCGCGAGAGCGACGAACATGCGCATGGTTGGATCCCCCAAAAAAATTCCCTGCAGAATCGACATCTGATGAGACTCTTATAGACCAACCCGTCGCTCGATGCTGTGTTCTCTATGCCACAGTCGCTGTTTTTCGACCATTGCAGGCACCGCCGTGAGCACTCTTGTTAGTGCGAAGCCTCAGTTTTTGCTGCGTGAATCGTCGTGACCCTCCGGGAGCCATTGGCCAGAGCGAACACGCCATTTTGCGGTTGATTTGGCGACCGGAGCGGCAACTATGGCGTCGTCAGCGGGCATTGGGCCAATGAGTTTGAGGGGACCGAAATGCTGTTGATGTGCCATGTCACGATGCAGCCGGAAGACCGTGACGAGAGCCTCGGCCGTTTCATGGAAAATGGGGTGCCGGAGGTTCCCGGAATCAAACTGAAGGGCGTTTGGATTTCGCTCATGCAACAGGAGTCGTTCATTCTGGTGGAGTCGGATAAGCCGGAGGCAATCGCGGCGCTTTTTGAGCCTTGGACGAACCTGAACGTGCATGACCTGGTTCCGGTCATGGACTTCGATCAGCCGAAGAAGTTCCTAGGATCCAAGGGCTAGTACCGCCTTGGTTGGGCGCTCAGAGGCCGCTCGCGACTTAGGCTTTCATTTTGGAAGGCCCTTTAGTCAGTGCGCCTTGCGAAGGCGGTCCACTACGATCTGCACCGTTCATCTTTGCAGACCCATTCTGCAGCGCGCCTGAATTGGGCGCCGCCGCCTCCCACTGCATCTGGGTCTCGATGACGGTGTGGACCTCCTGAGCGGAATCCCGCAGCGCGGCGTCGAAGCGTTCTAGGTCGCCAACGACACTCTTGGCCATCTCAACATAGGTCTGGTGGACCAGCAGCAAACGATGCCGGAGCTCGTTATTGAGCGCTCGATAGGCTGCTGTCTCTTGCTCCTGGGCCCCAAGGCGCGTCCGCAATTCGTTACGCTCCGTCACCAATTTCTGAATAGCGGCGGCACCTGCGAGCGCCGCGCTCTCGACCGCCTGGTCGGTAGTCAGCTCCAGGGTCTGATTGTGGCCCTGGGGCACGCCCGCAGGGTTTGCTCTTGAGACTTCATTCATCGCCTGGCCCTTCGTTACGCTCGTTACAGGTTTCTAAAGACACAAAAAAAACGGCTTGGCGCCCAAGCTGTTCCAGTTGCGGAAAAAGATTCTGTTCTCCGACCGGCCGTTAGACGCCGCCTGCGGCTTGGACGGGGAACTCCGTCTTGACCCTGTCGAACAACTGGTCCCGGACTTGGCGATAGGCGTCGAGGATCATATCCCGAGAACCGCTGGCTAAAGTCGGATCTGGCGTTGGCCAGTAGTCCACATCGATTGCATACCCATGCGCTAGTTCTAGCGCCTTGTGCTGCGCCTCCGGAGCCAGAGTAACAATGCGGTCGAAGCCAAGATCGTGGAGATCGTCGATCGACTGGGCTACGTGATCGGAAATGTCGACACCGATCTCGTCCATCACAGCAATTGCGAACGGGTCGCGCTCGCCGGGTCGAACGCCGGCCGATTCGACATAAACCCGCCTGCCTGCGAGATGACGCAGTATCGCGGCTGCCATGGGCGAACGAATGGCGTTGCTGGCGCATATAAAAAGAACAGCGCCAGGCAGATCGCCGCTAGCGCTCAACGGATCAGCCCTTCCAGTGAAGAGCGCAAAGGAGCGTGAACAATCGCCGTGCCGTGGCGATGTTGACCGTTACCTTGCCCCGAAGGCGCTCCATCAATAGGTGACTGCCCTCATCGTGCAAACCGCGCCGCGCCATGTCGATGGCTTCGATCTTGGAGGCAGGCTGCGTCTTGATGGCGGCATAGTAGCTGTCGCAGATCAAGAAGTAGTCCTTCACGATGCGACGAAATGGGGACAGCGACAGCATGATCTGCTGTAGCAAAAGTCCTTCTTCGCTTGAGATCGCGAATACCAGCCTATTGTCGGCCAACGAAAGATGCAGCGTGTACGGCCCTTCTTGCCCCTCGGCTTCAAGGAGAAAATTGTTCTTCTCAATGAGGTCGAAAATCGCGACCTCGCGCTCATGCTCGACCTCAACGCTATCGCGCCCGAGCGAGGCCTCGTCCAACGTGACGGAGAGTAGGCGTGCTGTTTCCGGAAATGAGCTGTCGTCGTCCGTCTCTGTCATGACCAATCCGGGAAGTTAAGCCTTACGCCGACGGAACGGCGATGCGCGTCGAGTCCTTCGGATCGCGCGAGCGTCATGGCGGCGGGACCTAACGCCTTTAGAGCCTCGGCATTGAGCTTGAGCAGCGACGTCCGCTTCATGAAGTCCAGAACGCCGAGGCCCGACGCAAACCGGGCGCTGCGCGCGGTCGGCAAGACGTGATTGGTGCCCGCCACGTAGTCGCCGATGACTTCCGGTGTAAACCGGCCCACGAAGATCGCCCCGGCGTGACGAATTTTCTCGGCTAGGGCGTCCGCGTTCTCCGTTGCAATCTCGAGATGCTCCGGCGCGAGCCGGTCCGAGAGTGCGGGAGCATCGGCTAGGCTCTCGACGAGAATTACTGCGCCGAAATTTTCCCAACTCGCCCGCGCAGTTTCCGCGCGAGGCAGCGTCTCCAACTGCGCGTCCACAGCGGCGACGACATCCTCGGCGAAATCAGCGTCGTCCGTAATTAGAATGGATTGAGCAGCGGTGTCATGCTCCGCCTGGGCCAACAGATCGCTCGCAATCCAGGCCGGGTCATTTTCCTTATCAGCGATCACAACGACCTCCGAGGGCCCCGCGACCATGTCGATGCCAACCTGGCCGAAAACCTGTCTTTTGGCGGCGGCGACATAGGCATTGCCAGGCCCGACGATCGTGGACACGGGACGAATTGTCTCCGTGCCGAATGCCAGCGCAGCAATGGCCTGGGCGCCGCCAACTCGGTAAACTTCGTCCACACCAGCAACGGCCGCCGCAACAAGAACAAGCGGATTGAGCTCACCGCGCGGCGATGGAACGACCATGACCAGACGCTCGACGCCTGCAACCTTCGCCGGCACCGCATTCATCAAAACGGAACTCGGATAGCTGGCAGTACCGCCAGGCACATACAAGCCAGCCGAGGAGACCGGCGTCCAGCGCTGCCCGAGTTCTACGCCAATCGCATCAACGTAGCTCTCGCTCGCTGGGAGCTGTCGGTTGTGGTGATCGAGGATGCGCTGGTGTGCGAGTTTTAGCGCCTCCACCGTCTCGTCATCGACGGCGCTATGCGCGGCGGCCACATCCGTTTCCGTTACGGCCAAGCCTGCTTCGCGCAGATCGAGCTGATCGAATTTTTCTGTGAGCTCCACGAGGGCTGCGTCGCCGCGCGCGCGGACGTCGGCGATGATTGCGGCGACGGCGTCATTCACGTCGGAAGAAGATTCCCGCTTCATGCCGAGCAACGTCTCGAAGCGCGCCGTGAAGTCATCCTCACGTGTATCCAGCGTCTGAGCCATGCAACCTCAGACGCCCGTGGCCTCAGAACCATCCGGACGTGTTGCGCCGGGGTCGGATCCATCGCCTTCGCCCGGGTGTTCGGGCTTGTGGCGAGTTCGCCAAGCCGGACCAAGATCGCGCATTTCCGCCTCGATACACTCGACGTCAAGCTGCACCGTCACATCGCCGGAAAAATACAGCACGATCTTGCCGCTCGGAATCTCGCCCGCCTCAAAACCAATGGCGAGCAGAGACAGGACGCGGTCCTTGTCGTCAGGCGAGAGGTCCTTGTGCCGAGCGCCGAGCACACGATCGAATCGCAACGCCGTCTGCAGCCGGCGATAGGGTTTGCCATTGCCGCCCGCGCGCTGCCAATCGAACCGATTGAGCACCGCTGCGAAGCGCTTTTGAGACGGCAAGTATGTCATATCCCCAACCCGCACCACGGCGTCTTGGAGCTGGGAGGACACGACTTGAAGGTCCTCCTCGTCGAGCGCGAGCAGCTTAAGCGTCGTCATAGATAGGAATTACCGGTAAGAGCATCGTCAATATCGACCTACCACGCTTTTGGTCTGCTTCGGAAGACATTCCAACTGTAGATGCCTAGCCGGCGATGCGGTCGATCTGCGCACCGCACCGGCGGAGCTTCTCCTCGAGACGATCAAAGCCACGATCCAGATGATAGACACGCCCGATCGTCGTCTCGCCCTGCGCAGCGAGCCCCGCAATAATGAGTGAGACCGACGCGCGCAGATCCGTCGCCATAACGGGAGCGCCGCGAAGCCCGCTTACCCCATGGACAAGCGCTGTGTCGCCCCGGAGATCGATACGCGCGCCCAGCCTTGCCAGCTCCTGAACGTGCATGAACCGGTTCTCGAAGATCGTCTCGCGCACTTCTGAAACGCCGTTCGCCGTGCACATCAGCGCCATGAGCTGGGCCTGGAGGTCCGTCGGGAAGCCTGGGAAGGGCTGAGTCTCGACGGAAACTGCATCAAGCCCGCGCCCGTTGCGCGAGACGCGAATACCGCCGGGCTCTTCGGAGACGTCAACGCCGATGGAGCGTAGAGCCACGAGCGCCTCATGAAGAAGCTCGGGGCGTGCGCCCTCCAGAAAAATGTCGCCACCCGTGATCGCGGCAGCCATCGCGTAGGTGCCGGTCTCGATGCGATCCGGCAGAACGCGGTGCTCGGCGCCGTGCAGGGATGGTACGCCTTGAACACGAAGCGTAGAGGTTCCGATTCCCTCGATTTTGGCGCCCATCTCAACAAGGCACGTTGCGAGATCCCCGACCTCGGGTTCCCGTGCGGCGTTGACGATCTCGGACTCGCCTTCCGCCAGAACGGCCGCCATCAGAGCGTTATGCGTCGCGCCCACCGAGACCTTGGCCAATTCAACCCTGTTGCCTTTCAATCCCTTTGGGGCCTTCGCGATGACGTAGCCGGCATCGAGCTCGATGTCCGCACCAAGTGCTTCGAGCGCTACCAGATGAAGGTCAACAGGGCGGGTTCCGATCGCGCAGCCCCCAGGCAACGAGACTTTGGCCTCGCGGCACCGCGCAAGAAGCGGCGCCAGCACCCAAAAGCTTGCCCGCATGCGTGCGACCATCTCGTAGGGCGCGGTCGTGTCGACAATCTCGGCCGCGGTCAGCTTGTAGGTCTGACCGTCGTTGACATCCTGGCCGGCCCGCTTGCCCGCGATGGTCACGTCGACACCATGGTTGCCGAGAATGCGGGAAAGAAGGGACACATCCGCAAGGCGCGGCATGCCATGGAGTGTCAGTGTCTCTTCCGTGAGAAGGCTGGCAATCATCAGCGGCAGTGCAGCGTTCTTCGCACCGCTGATCCGAATGGTGCCCTCGAGCCTTTCGCCGCCAACAATGCGGATGCGATCCATAACGCGTAACTCCCTCTGCCGCGTCTCGAACCGACGCGCCCCGTGTCCCCTGTTCAGCCGCATCACGCGATGCGACAAGCGACCAGCTTACCCTTTTCGGCTCACCCCTGTCCCCCCTCTTTCGAGCCTTTTGGTGCGGCCCTTCGCGCGCGCGCGTTCTCTCTGCGTTTCAATAGGTTAGCTCGCAGGGCGTTTGCCAGGCGCTCCTGCTTTGCATCCTGCGTTGGCGCCCGGGCCGCATTCGGTCTGCGCTTGTCTTCGTCAGCCATCCCGCCTCTCAGTTGGCGCCTGTGGGCAGACGCCTTTTAACCTTTTGCTTCAGTGCCTGTAAGAGCACGTGGACTCCTTGCGTGGCTAGGCCCTCTATGGCAGTTTGCGCGCCGCATTGGGAGGGGTTCGCCGGCGATAAATGCCGGGCCAGCTTGCTGGGATCCGCCCACCCGTCGCAACCCCATCGGCCCAACCGGGAACCGCGTGCTCATATCGATGCGTGCGCCGAGCCGAGAGGGACTTGGAACGCCGCCGTAGCTCAGTGGTAGAGCGCGTCATTGGTAATGACGAGGTCGACAGTTCAATCCTGTCCGGCGGCACCAGGCCTTCACCCATATTTCGTACCATCGCCAAATAGTAGCCGACAAAGCGTCCAACGGCTGCAGCGCTGCGCACACGGCCAGCCGTGGCGCCCAACTCAATGCTGCTATTCGGCGTCTGCGCGGGGAAGCACATAATGGCGCACGCTCTGCGGCTTCTATTGGTTTTGAATTCGGTCAATCCTAGCTGTTGCCGTCGGAGGGTATGATGGCTCAGTCCAAATTGGTCATGGCTCTGCTGTTGGCGCACCTTTGAGGAGCAAAGCGATGTCGAATAAATTACTACTTTCCGCGATTGGCTTGGCCTTCGTATTGACCTTCTCCCTGCAGCCCTCGCCTGCGCAAGCTGCCGATATGCAAGACACGTGCAGGGAAGTCGCAAAAACAAAATATCCCGACGACCCTCAGAAGCGTCGTGCTTGGAGGAGGTTCTGCAAAGACAATTTGGACGAGAGGGACACACGTCTAATGCCGAGGATGCGGCGTCGATAGGTAATAGGCCTTTCGGGGCACTGCCGCATCGACCACCTACAATCAATCACTCTGAAGCCCGGCCCAAAATCCGGGCTTTCTTTTTTGCACCTGCTCGGCGCCTGTCCGTGCTTTTGCTAAACGCGCTCTGCGCAGGGAAAGCGTGGACAGGTTATTCCATCGCCACAGGAACCCACCCGGTGAGTTCCTTTATGTCGAGGTTGTAGGTTCCCCTGGCGACGACGTCTCCGTCATCGTCCATCACCTCGAAGAACAGACCCTTCAGATCGCGATGCACCACATGAATTTCCGGCTCAAGCCATAGCCCCATTTTCTCTTTCGTAGCTTTGCAGAGCAGTGCTCGGCTGTACAGGGGTTCGTGGCGCTCGTACTGCACATCTTTGAGGTGGCTGTCGCACTTCATGATCTTGCTGGGCACGATAGAACAGGCTGCATAAGCAGCCGTCGCCATGATCATTGTCGCTATAAAGATCAGGATGTGCATCGCTCTACCGGCTAAGACTTGTCTGGCCTAGCGGGCCCGGGTTTAGGGATGCACTTCTCTTCGGTTTCACTGTAGACGTGGCCCTCCTTGCATTTCTTCTCATCGGCCATCGCACCCGAAGAGACGCTTACGGCCATCATTAGCGTGAGGGCGAACGCTGTGCACGATTTCATAGTTTCCTCCTGTTGCCTGCCAGTTGAGCCGCGCACTGACGTTACTCCAAACCATTGACGTGAGTCAGGGCCTAAATTTGTACTCTTTGCTAAGTGTTATTTGACCCATAAGGTAGAAACGCGATGAAGTCGTCGTTAGTCCTCATTGCTGGCGCTGTCGGTCTTTTCTTGCTGACGCTTGCTTCGACGGCAGCCTTGGCTGGCGGCATGCGCACTTATGTCGGGCCCGGTCCCGGCTATGGTTACAGCGACCTGAGAGGCAGGCGAGGTTACGTCCCGCGGGCTCGTGACGACCGTCCACGCGGTTATCACGTCTACCGCGCGCCGCGTCGAGACCTAAGGCACCGGGGTCGTCGCTACAGGTACTAGTATCCTGCCTACATCCGCGCGCGAGAGACGCAGTCCGATGCGGACATATTTCATCTTCGGGCTACGGATGAACAACGCAGGATTGCCGTGAAGATCGCGAAGCTGCCCGTGCTTATTGAAAGTTTGGCACTGTGGCCTCTCCGATTTACGTGCCGCTCAGTGTCGCGACCGTGACCCTGAGCGTGGACGCAAAGATCTGTCCTTCGGGCTTATGCCAGTGTTCGCTGACGAGTAAACAGCCGGTCCAAAGCGCCAGGGCGACCGGTCCTGTCCAACGAAGTACGTGATCCTTCAAAACGAGCGTCTCCAAATTCATTCGCCTTCACTCGTCACCTGAACGGCACGAGGACTTCGGTTGGATTGCCTTGAGGCAAATTTTCATGTCAGGAGTGGCAGCAATCGGCCCAATGAGCCCCGGCCACCCCAAACGTACGCGTCCAGGCCGGGGCTCTTGGCCGTCCTGGGTGGCTCGAGCACCAGGCTCTACGTTACAGAGCGCTCGAAGCAGGACAGCTACCAGTGGAACGAAACCGTGTCGCCGCTGGATTATCCGCATGCAAACTTTCATTGCGCCGAGAAAATGGATCCACCGGCGGTACGTTTTCCCTCGAAGTCGCCGCAAATCGGCTACACTCGTTTTTTTCATGCGCGCTGTCTTCGGAGCCCGCCGATGGCCAATGAACCGCTGACAACCGGCATCGCCTACCGCTTGGGCTGGGCGATCTATTGGATCTGCATTGTCGTCGGACTTGTTTGGGTCGGCGGCATTTACCTCTACCTGTCGAACGCTGTCGGCGAGCGGAGCGCCTTCCCTTGGACGTTCTTCGCCGTGATGGCCGGTTCCGGCGCTGCGATCTCTTACGCAGCCGGCCGTTTCCTCCGCTACGTGTTATCCGACGAGTAGATCGGCTGCGGCACGCCGAGTAAGAACCGCCGCCCACGGCGAAGCAACCAGGCGTTAATGGCAGTGAACGCGGCAGGTGCTGTTGTCCATGTGGCAGCACTGTCCTTCCGGCGCGGAAGCCCGACAGCCGCCACCACGTGCAAGGGCAACGGCGGGCAACGAAATGGCGGCAAGCGCCAGCAATATAAAGAGTGACCGCATCAAAACGGTCCCTTTGGTTGCAACAACAACAATTGTACTATTATAGAGAGTATATCTGGCAAAGGTGTCGTACTGGTAGCTGTTTGGGTTAGTGCGTCGGCATGGGCAGAATCTCTCTGGCATGCCTCTGCAGGAGATCGCCTACAGAAACAGCGCCGACAAGCGACGCGATGTATTCCGCTGGGTTGGGAAAGTTCTAAGCGTTAGTGACGTGAGAACGGCTCTCTTGATCGGCAAACAACACACGACGCCTCACGGTGATGACACAGTGCTCACACATCGCCGTGAGGCAGCGAGAGGTTTCAAGCACGTCGTTCTGACACAGCGTTATTGGTAAAGCGCGCGGCCAGTTTCTACCTCCTGATCAAGTCGAACCCGATAGCACTCTCGCAGACGGGGCACTGATTAGGAGACATACGATGAAGGCCACCCTTCTTGCTCTCGCACTTCTGGCAGCCTCTGGCGCACCTGTTCTCGCCGACGGTTTCCCGAACCCTTACCAGACGAACTTTGATCGCTAAGCGACCATGCTAGCGAAAAGCCCCCGGTCCTCCCTCCCTGGCCGGGGGCTTCTCTTTAATGCAGTGATCCACTCGCGTCGCCGGAGCGTTGGCTACTAGAGTTTGATACGGAGCCGCCCGACCATGAACAAACCACTTGTAGACAGATCAAGCCTCCAAGCTCTTACTCGGTCCTTTGGCAGCAGCCAGACCGTTCTTTATCCGGCAGCCGTTATGGTGTTCGCCTTGGGCGCTCTGAGCCTGAAGATCGGTGTCGTTATGGCCCTGTTGGAGCGGCTCAGCATGAGCGTGACGAGCAACCTCTAACGCGCGACGTACGACGCCGGCGAAAGATCGAAAATCCCGCTTCCCCTGATCGATTTCCTCTACCGCACTTGCACGACCCCGCAGGGAAACTACCTGAATAGGGTCCCCTTGCGGCTGCGAGCGGACACCACCAGCACGGCGAGCCGGGCAAGACTGCTAGGGTCGCATCAACCGACAATAACCCAGTTAAAGGATCAGCTATCATGCGCGTCTTGGCGACTACACTTATTCTCACTCTCTTTACAGCAGCATCAGCGTCCGCAGCGAAGCAAGCCTTGACGGAGGAGCAAATCGAAGGCGTGCAGTCCGCCATTAAAGAGATGGGTTGCACGGTAGCGGACTCGGAAATCGAGATAGAGGGCAAGTGGTTCGAAGCTGACGATGTCATCTGCGACCGAGTCAAATACGAGGTCTATCTCGACAAGGACTTCAAGGTTCTGAACAAGGTCAAGGAAGAAGACTAAACGGGCGCGACCTAAACCTTTCGCTTCGCGACGTCATACAGTCCGTAGCGCCTGACTGCTGCGAAGACAAGAATGGGGTCCGCTCGGTTTCGAGCGGACCCCATCTGTATTCAAGCGATGCTTAGGAGCCGGGCTTAGAGGCTCTTGTAGTACTTGCTCGCCTTGGCGAGGTTTCCATCCGCATCCTTCATGAAACTCACTTTGGCCTCTTCAGTGCCGAAGCAGTAGGTCGTGCCACCGATCTCGCCGCTAATGGAACAGTCGGTCTTGACTTGCTTGCCCATGGCGAGGCCCATTGCGCACATATTGTCGTAGGCGCCCGTACCCGCAATCGCGGCGGTGGACATCAGCGTTGCGCCGGCGATAGCGGAAATCAGATATGTCGCTTTCATAGATAGTACTCCGTGTTGTGAACCTGTCTAGAACTGGGTCGCAAACTACCCAGAAAGTCGTGATACTATCGTGGTATGGAATTCCTGTGTGACGGAGGTCACTGACAAGCGATCACAGTTTCGAGAGCATTTCGCGAGCTCGTCGCTCCCCTGGACCTTCCAAGGAACTCATATATCGTCCGTAAGGCGAGCAATTGATCGCAATCTGCGACGCGTGAACTCGAATAGGATCAGACGCAAAGAGAAGCCATGCTTATCAGGTTCACCCTCGGCGTTTTTGCACTAGCCCTACCCTTGTCTCTTGGGACGCCATCCCACGCGGCCTGCAGCAAGCGGGTTGTCATGTACGACGCCTCGTGGTGCCCTTATTGCCGGCAGGTGCGCGCCATCCTAAAGCGCAACAACATCCGCTATACCGTCCGAGACGCCACGACGCCGCGCGTCCAGGCGGAGATGGTCAAGCGGTTCGGTGACGCGGCAGTGCCGCGGACCGTCATCGGCCGGACCGTGGTGGCAGGCGTCGATGAGGCGCGAATAAAGAAACTCTGCCGGTAGCAATACCACCCGCTAGGCGTTAGCCGGTACCGCGCAAGGGACTCTGTCGAACCTCGAGATGTTGTCGCAAGGACGACAAACCAGAGGCCAGATGGCCCGTTGCCGTTCTTCCTCCTCATTGTCATGGCTGAACGTCGCGCAGAAAAAGGGGCTAGGGCGCGTGTGGCGTCCCGGCCGTTGTTTGCTCAGGAGAAACACCAACAGTGTCGAGTTTCTGGTCCAGATCGAGCGTCTTTAGGATGATGGTCGCTTGCGGGGTTTCCCTGGCGGCAGCGGCCTTGCCACCCGCACAGGCACAAGAGGCTCCCGCGGGGCCGGGATCTGAACGGAGCCTCGCCGATCCTGATGCCGCAGCATTCGACGAAGCGCTAGGCCAGTGGCAAGCCGAAATTACGGCCAACGAGGAGCAGGTCACTGATTCATCGACGAGCGACGAAGACCTGCGGCAGATCCCACAAAAACTGGAGGAACTCCGCGAGAACATCCTGCAGCAGCGCGCACGGCTAACACCAAGATTAGAAGACCGACGCGAGCGACTGGCTAAGCTCGGACCTGTTCCAGCCGACGGGGCACCGAAGGAAAGCGACGCGATCGCCGCGAAGCGGCAAGATCTCGAGAGCCAGATAGCGGCACTCGACGGTCAGCTGAGGCAATCGGATCTGTTGATCGTGCGTGCTGCCCAAGTGATTAGCCGGGCCAATGACGCCCGCCGGGAGCGCTTTACAGAGTCGCTTTCTCGGCCGGTTCCAAATTTCTATTCCGTTGTCATCCCG
This sequence comes from Methyloceanibacter sp., assembly GCF_058506495.1. Classification (NCBI taxonomy): domain Bacteria; kingdom Pseudomonadati; phylum Pseudomonadota; class Alphaproteobacteria; order Hyphomicrobiales; family Hyphomicrobiaceae; genus Methyloceanibacter; species Methyloceanibacter sp. Next base: position 11,729 of record NZ_JBZMXT010000009.1, read on the forward strand.
ACTGCGCTCGAAAAGATACCCCAACAGTTTTCTCGAACACTCGATGCCGTCGGTGAGTGGATTTCGGAAGCTTTAGGCAAAGGCATCATATTTTTTGCCCTATTGCTTTTAGCACCACTTGGTGTCGCGGTCTTGACAGGGCGGATTATCCGCCGCCTGACCGCAGTGCAAACGCGTGTTCAAGAGGAGGAGTTGCCTTCCTTACAGGACCGCGGCGTGGCGCTAATTAAGAACACACTGAGGACCTGTCTGCCTATTTTTGCGGGACTTACTGTTTTCTACTTAATCTCAACGTCCGCAGGTCTTACCGCTCCTACTTTCGATACGTTCCTGCCGCGAGCGCTCTTGGTGACCGGCTGGGCCATCCTGCTTGCTTCGCTCGTTCGTGAGACACTGCTTCCTCAAGACAGGAGCATGGCGATCGTCCCCGCAACAGATGCCGTTGCACGGAAAGTCGCGACGTTACTGTGGATCCTGATTGCTGTCTGGCTCGCCGACAAGCTCCTTGAGCTTAAGGACCTTGTTGTCTTTACGCCCTACCACGTCGCGGTATTTCGTTCGGCCGTGGTCGCTGCACTCTGCGGGCTCCTCATCGCGTCGGTGTTGTGGGTTATTCAAAGCGGACCCCAAGTGCGCCAAGCTGCCCTTTCCGGCTGGCGGGGCTGGCTGTTCTCACTCTTTGCCATCCTAGCTGGCGCGATCTTGCTATCTGCGCTGCTTGGTTACCAGGCGCTCGCTCACTTCTTCAGTACGCACGCCGTCTCAACCGCCGGCGTGCTGTGGATCATGTATCTCCTGCATTTAGCCGCGGAGTCCATGTCGAGCGCCAGTGCAATCTCAGGTCAAGCTATCGACGATGATCTTGATGAAGAAGAGGACATGGGCGCGCCCTCTCTTTTGACAATGCGGATCATCGCGAGCCTGATGCTTGACATCGCGATACTGCTGGTTGGCATCACGGTCCTTTCGCTGCTCTGGCGGTTCGACTGGGTCGAGGTCAAGGGCTGGATACAATCGGCATTCTTTGGCTTCCAGTTCGGCCCGATACGGATTTCGCTCCAGTCTGTTCTTGTTGCACTTGGCGTTTTTGTACTGGGGCTTGCACTTACGCGCTTTGCGCAGCGCTGGGTCGCCGGCCGTGTTTTCGCGGGACGAAAAAGTGTGTCTGGGCTCCACGAGTCCATTCGGATTGGCATTGGCTATCTGGGCTTTGTCTTGGCTGCACTTGCAGGCCTTTCCTATCTTGGCGTTGACTTCTCAAATATCGCCATCGTCGCTGGCGCGTTGTCCGTTGGCATCGGCTTCGGCCTGCAGAGCATCTTCAACAACTTTGTATCGGGGCTGATTCTGCTGGCGGAACGGCCCATAAAGATTGGCGACTACATCCAAGTCGGGAACTACGAAGGGACCGTCAAAAAAATCAGTGTGCGATCTACGGAGATCGAGACGATTCATCGTCAGTCTGTGATTATTCCAAACGCGACGCTTATCACTGACCCGGTCAGCAATTGGATGCACATCGACAGGAGCTGCCGCCTCGACATACCGGTAGGCGTCGATTACGGAACTGATGTAGAGCAACTGCGTTCAACGTTGCTTGATGTCGCACGGGCGCATCGAGGTGTCTTGAGGCATCCGCCTCCGGTTGTTCACTTTGCCGGCTTTGGTGACAGCTCGCTCGATTTCGAGCTTCGTGTATTCCTGCGCGATGTCCGCAACCGAATTGGCTGGAGCAGTGAATTGCGCTTTGCGATTCTAGAAGCCTTGCGCGAAGCGAACATCACCATTCCATTCCCGCAGCGCGACGTCCACGTTTTGGAGCGGGCACCAGAGACGGGGTCTTAGCTCGCCCGACACGGCTTGCTCAGATAATCGATCTTTGGGCGTAAAGCGGGCTGTACCGGCTATATGAGAAGGAATGCTAGCCACCCAGAGCGAACAAGGGGTCTGTCTCCTGCTATAAGCTCAAAGTAATGCCAGATCGGATCGAGGAGAGAAAACATGCTGTATAGAGTTGCGCTGAAACTCACTGCGTCACTGTTGGTCACCGCCTGGCTAACGGCCAGCGCGCTAGCCCTCGATATGCGCCCCAACGTTTCGTTGGATCTTGCCAAACGTATGGCAGAGGCCTGCGAAGTGAAGGCAACGCAAGAAGGCTGGAACCTGAGCATCGCGGTCGTCGATGCAGGCGCCAATCTCGTTCTGTTTCATCGTATGCCCAATGCCCCTCTCGCTAGCATTGACATCGCTGCTAAAAAGGCCAGCACCTCAGCACGGATGCCATTTCCTACGCGCCGGCTCGCCAACATTGTCTACGGAGAGGACGGAAAAGTGGGGCGAACACCCGGCCTGGCTCATATTGAAGGGCTCACGGCTTTTCCGGGCGGCCTCCCCATTAAGGCCGATGATACCTTGGTCGGCGCTATCGGCATCAGCGGCGCCACGGGCGACCAGGACGAGGAATGCGCACAGGTTGCCATCGATGCTGTCGCCGATGACCTGAACTGAGCATCTGTTCTAAGGGCTATGTGGCATGCCTGGCATTCAGGCGTACGCCGGCTTGCGAGCGTATGGGTCGGCAGACGCCACAAACACTTCGAGCCCAATCGATCCGCGCCCAGTTGCTCGCACATCACGGCGACATAGTCGGAGCGATGTCGAGCAGGTAGATGCCGGCCAAGCCTGCGGCGCCGATCACGACAAGATAGTAGATCATGGGCCATATGGTCTTCCGGATCAGAAGCCCTTCCTTACCCACAAGACCCACCGTGGCTGCGGCGGCGACCACGTTGTGGACGCAGATCATGTTTCCGGCCGCCGCGCCGACAGCCTGGAGCCCGACGACGATTGTGGGGCTGATGCCAATATTGTCCGCGACGTCGAACTGAAACAGAGAAAACATCATGTTGGACACGGTGTTGGAACCGGCCAGGAACGCGCCGAGAGCACCGATGACACCAGCGAAGGCCGGCCAAGCCCCACCTGCGACGTTCGACACGACGTTCGCAAGCTCGATGGGCATGCCTTCTAGGCCAGCGGCGTTGACATTCGAAGCGATGAAGACGCGAACGGTCGGAACAGCGAAACCGAGCGCGATGCTCACAGAGAGCATGGTAACGGCGGTCTCCTTCCAGGCAGCCGCGTATTCGCGCGCGGACATCCGGAAAATGGCCCAGGCTGCGAGCGTGGTCAGGAAGAAGATGAAACCAGGCAGGTAGAGCCACTGAATACTGGCGGAGATGCCGTTCTCACCGAACCAGTCCCAAAGCCAATCGAGGCTGCTGGTCACAGCTGGGCTGGTCATCCAGCCCTCGAACGGCAGAAAGTCTACGCGAGTAATCACCAGCAGCGCCGCAACGATGACGTAGGGCGACCAGGCGGCCACCATCCCTATATGCGCTTCAGTCTCTGGACCTGCGCGGTCTTGATCTTGACCGGAACCGAACCACTCGGGCTCCCACTCGCTCTTCGGCGGAAAGTCCCAGGACTCCCTCGGCATAAATAAGCCTGCGCGAGCTGCTGGAACCACGATGGCAAGGGCAATCAGCCCGCCCAAGAGAGAGGGAAACTGCGGACCCATGAGATAGGCGACCGCCAGGTAGGGAAGAATAAATGCGAGCGCCGCAAAGATCGCAAACGGCCATACTTCGAGGCCCTTCCTGAGGGAGCGCTCCTCGCCGAAAAACTTGGTCAGGAATGCGCACATGATTAGGGGAATTAGGATCCCGGCGATCGCATGGAAAGTCGCGGCGGTGTAGCCGACGACCTCCAAATAGCTAAAGGGGATGACCCCCGCCTCGGTGACGGCGTAGTTGTTGTCGGTTAGGAACGCGTCCACGATGGGTGAGCCGGCCAGGCCCGCTTTGATGCCTACCAGAATGGGCGTGCCCACTGCGCCGAAGGTCACCGGCGTAGACTGGATGATCAGTGTAACCATAACGGCGGCAAAGGCGGGGAAGCCCATGACCACTAGCAGCGGCGCGGCGATTGCAGCCGGTGTGCCGAAACCCGAGGCGCCTTCAATGAAGCTCCCGAACAGCCAGGCGATAATGATGCACTGAACGCGGCGGTCAGGGCTTATGCGCCGGAACCCCTCTCGAATAGTGTTCACGGCGCCGCTGTGGCGGATGGTGTTTAGCAACAGAATCGCGCCGAACACGATGTACAGCAGCGTAAAAGCAATGATGAGGCCTTGCACCGAAGCGGCGAAAAATCGATTCGCGCTCATGTCCCAATAGGTCAGGGCCACGATCCCGGTGATAACCCAGGCGATCGGCATGGCCCGTGTAGCCGGCCAGCGGAACGCCACGAGCAACAAGGCGATTGCCAAAATGGGTGTTAATGCAAGCCAGGCTGCCATTGGGGCTCTCTAATTCGCTAGATCGATATCGAATGGAGGGCAAAGGTTAGGGACAAACAAGCAGGCCCTTCCCGGCGAGCTTGTCCGACCGAATCTTTAGCGCTGTTTCGGTGATGTATGGCAATCCCCCCTTGTCCGTATTTACCCGCGTGGCGCGCACGCAAACAATACCGATAGCACGCTCGCTCGCGCCGGACCGTTACAGCTGCCGATCCGCAACAGTGATGCCTGCCCTACCCGGTTCGCTGCTGCGGAGGATGCGTGTTGACAAATCACGGCATGGACCTGCCTTGGCGGGGATATGACGCCAAAGATATGGGTCGACCAAGGGCGCCTGCGCTCGCCGCAACGCCTGAACGGTGAGCGCAACATTAGAATCATTTCAAATATAAGCTAAAGTCTGGAGGCGTTCTAAACTATTATTAGAATAAATCCAAATATAGGTGCTTACATGCAACACCTTAGATGAAATTAAGTCATCATATATATTCGAATTGACCTGAAAATTACCCCAACTATGCTGGCTTTATCTTCAACGCTGATAAGAGCAATCGGTTATGACGACAACTGGCCAGCCATGCGCCAACCCGTGTGCGAAGGGCAAAGCCGGCGGCTGCACCGGGGCGTGCGCCGTCGATTTTCTTGGCGCAGCTACCGAAGTCACAAGCGCTCAGGTGAGCGAAGGCAAGACGAGGTCGTCAAACATTGCGGGCGCAAAGCTCAGCAATGCCGCCCGCTAGGGCGCATCACAGGCGTCTACTGATCGGCGATCGACTTGTAGTAGCTCTGCGCTCGCTCGAGATTATCTCCAGGCTTCTTCATGAAGTCCGATCTGGCCGCATCATCACCAAAGCAATATGTCTTCCCCTGATAGATTGCATTGGTGGAGCAGTCTGTCTGCATCTTCACACCCCCAACTGGCGCCATGGCGCATAGATCTCCAAACTCGCCGGCGGCGGCGAAGCAGTTGGTTGAAAGGCCGAGCGTGAAGACGCCCGCAAGGAAGCCACCAACGTTTCGAGTGCTCACAGAAACCTCCATCCCAAAGCTGTTTGGCCGGTCACGCGTTCGACGATCCGACCTTTACCGCGTGATCGTTACGGTGGCATTCGGGGCAAGCCATAGAAGACGCTCATCTCGCTCGAAGCAGGCGGCCTGAAGATAAGCGACGATGTCTGACTTCCACGGTTCGTCCAGGTCCTTGAATTCAATCTGTAGACAGAACGAAAGATACTGATCCCTCTCAGCCTCGTTGCCGGCATCGAACAAGCGGGTCAGGTCATGAGGCGTTGGGTCGAACTCCACCGTGGCGGCAATACCGTTTGCTCGCAGGCCGATAACCAATTCCGCGCTTGAGAACGCATGATCCGGCCCCGGAGGACGATCGCGTTTGAAATACGGATTGAACAAGCGATACATAGGATGATCGCCAAAGGGCCCTTGCAGAAAAGCGATAATCTTGCCGTTCGGCTTCAGAGACTGTCGCGCAAGCGCCACGCAGGCAATGGGTTCGGCCATCCAGTAGAGTGAGTGAGAGAAAAGGACCAGGTCGAAGGTGCCTGGGATCACATAGTCCGTATCGAAGGCTGCCTCATCCAACTCGCAGTCAATGCCAAGCTCGGACAGGCTGACGCGTAGTTCTGACGTATGGGCGGGGTTGGGCTCAATCGCAAAATAGCGCCCCGGCTTGCGGCGGGTCTGCGCGAGCCAATCGCGGACCACCATGCCTGTGCCGGCGCCAATGTCCAGACATAAAAAGTCATCGGGCAGCGATTCCGCGACATCCACCAATCTTCTGATCATCGCGGGGTACTCGAACGAGCGCGAAACAAAGACCGCGAATGTCTCTGCATAACGGCGGGCGTTCAAAGTCGCGACGGGGACTTCGGCTGTCATCCAAGGGCTCGCTTCAGCTAGGTAAGGCAGTCAGCGCACCAGCGCTGAACAAGGAGTCAGAACACCAAATTGGCATATTGGCCACTGGAGAGCGAGCTGCCGTCTTTTGAAATTGGCGCGACAACGGTAAAAGGGCTGCGCCGTCGACGACAAGTTCTTGCGTCCGTCCGGCCATTTCATAGACCAGTCATCGGGAAAGTACCCTATTTGTGAACACTGCCTCCGCCGCCAAGAGCAAGAAGCGCCGGCTCATCCTCGCTGGGCTGATCGGCAACGTGATGGAATGGTACGACTTCGCCCTCTACGGCTATTTTGCCGCCGTCATTGCGCCTCTATTTTTCCCAGCGTCGTCGCCGTCAGGTTCGCTCAGCGCAGCATTTGGCGCATTTGCAGCCGGCTTTTTAGTCCGCCCGTTCGGCGGCGTGTTGTTCGGCCGGATCGGCGATCTCATTGGTCGCCGGCGAGCCCTCAATCTGTCCGTTCTGGCCATGGCTGTCCCTACGGTCCTGATCGGCTTCTTGCCAACCTACGATGCTATCGGCATCGCCGCCCCATTGTTGCTTGTCGCGTTGCGCATCGTGCAAGGACTGTCGGTCGGCGGCGAGTATACGTGCTCACTGGTTTTTCTGGCGGAGAACGCGGCACCGCAAAGGCGTGCCCGGGCCGCGATGTGGGGCATGTGGGGAGGCACCGCAGGCATTTTGCTCGGATCGGGGGTGGGCGCGTTGGTTGCGCTCGTCGTAAGTGCCGATCAATTGTCGAGTTGGGGCTGGCGAATTCCCTTCGTTTTGGGCGCCGTGGTTGCCTTCGCCGGGATACTGATCCGGCGCGCCATCGATGTCGAGCCGGTACGGAGTCACGAGCATCGTCCCGTGCAACAGGCACTCACAACGCATTTGGGCGCCGTCATTCGCGTTGCTTTGCTCAATGTCGCTCTGGGCGTCGGCTTCTATACCGCCTTTGTCTACGCAGTCACGTATATTCGAGACGTGGATCACCTCAGCGAGTCCCTGGCTCTCGATCTCAACACGCTGAGCATGGCTATTCTTCTTCTTATTCTTCCGATCACCGCGACATTGGCTGACCGGATCGGGCGAAAGCCCTTAATTGTCGCGGGATGCGCGATGCTAACTTTCGGGGCGGTTCCGTTCTTTTGGTTGATGCATCACCAGGACGCCGCGGTGATCTTTCTTGGTGAACTCGGCTTTGTTGTCGCTATCGGAACTCTGGCAGGCGGTCTTCCAGCCGCCAATGTTGAACTAATCCCGGAACCCGTGCGGTGCACAGGGCTGTCCCTGGCGTACAATACGTCCGTCGGCTGGTTTGGCGGTACGACACCGCTGATTGCAACCTGGCTGATCGCACAGACCGGCGATCCCATCTCCCCCGCCTATTGGGTCATGCTCGCGGGCAGCGTATCGCTATTCACCGCGATCTTCCTGCTGCACGAGACGAAGCCTTCAGCGGGCGAGGAGGCGTCGCCCGCATCGACGACCAGCTAGACCAGCCAAGTCCTACGTCAACGGTCCGTGGTCCGCTGACTCGTGTTTCTCATTCAATTACCGAGACGACGACAGGGAACCCATCGACACCGTTCGATCCGGATCACGAGAGTGGAGTAGCAGAAGCGACAGAGGGGAGATTGCCCGGCCGCAATGTGTTACGCTCCATGCTGGCTAGGACAGGGAGGAAACCGAGCCATGAGGATCATTACAGGACTTGCAGTTTTCGTTTTTGTCGCGTTTGCCGCGACGGTGACATTCCAAACACCGGCGGACGCCCGACCTGGCGTTGGAAAACGCGTCGGTAACGGCGTCAACGTGGCAACACGCGGCGTCTATCGAGGCGTCCGTGGCGCCGGACGCGGTGTTTACAGAGGCGTGCGGGGCGCCGGGCGTGGCGTCTACCGGGGCGCTCGCTGGGGAACACGCGCCCTCTGGGTCGGCACCGGCGTTGGCGCAGGCGCAGCGGCCATGACCCGTAATTGCAACTACTATCGCAAGCGTTACGAGGAGACCCGCGCCGCGAAATGGCGCAACAGGTACTACTCCTGCATTCGCTGACTGAAGGTCGCGCCCCGCATCCCGGGGCGCGTCCCTTGTTTGGTCATAGGTAACCCCGATGCATATGGATCGGCCTGTTTTCGTATTCGGCTCAGACCTTGCTGGGCAACACGACAGCGGCGACGCGCTCGTCGCGCTTCAAACCCGAGGCGCGGTCTACGGGCAAGGGAGTGGACCGCAGGGTGGCGCATATGCAATCCCCACAAGAGAGAGAACAGGGGAGCCACGTCCGCGTCACGAAATCGCTGAGAGCGTGAGCGCCTTTCTAAGCTTCACCCGCATGCGCCCCTGGGCGCTATTCAATGTTGCCCCAGTGGGTTGTGGCGCTGCGGGCTACGGCGCGGAGGAGATTGCTCCGATGTTCGCAGCCGCACCGCACAACGTCACATTGCCCAAAGACTTTGAAGACGTGTTGTCGCGAAGAACTCTCGGCAAGACGCAAGGAGCACAGAAATCATGAGCCGACTGTCGAGTGTCGGTATCGTCACAGCGATCGTCCTCAGTGGCTTGATCGGCCTTGGGGGAGAACCTGCGTTGGCAAAAAAAGTCGGCGCAAGCGAAGCTGCCAAAGTGCAAAAGCAGAAAAAGCCCGCTACTCCAAGGAAGTGCCAACGCGGTCCAGTGCCGCCCTTTATGCGCAACCCGCGTTACATGAATCGCGGCTTCATCAAACGAAGATGCTAGGGGCGACGAAAGCCCAGATTAAATCTTCGCAAGGGCCTCTTCGTCCCACCTGCGCCGCACGGCTAAGACACTGAGCAACATGAGCTAACTTGAGCAGCCGTTCGAAAGCTCCTGGCTCGCTTCCGGCGCGTTGTCATGAACCTCGTATTGAAAGTTGGGTGGCAATCCCAATGTAGTTGCAACGGGGGACATGAATCGCGAAGGAAACGAAGATGGAAAGCGATAAGTCCCAATATCGAGGCTACGAGATCCGGCTCCGTCAGGAGTGGTCGAATTGGTGCGCAAACATTGTTCCGACTCGGGACGATCTTCCCATGATCACCATGTCGCCACTGCGGACGCTGGCGCCCTCTCCCGAGGGAGCACTCGCTGCGGCCAAACAGAATGTCGACGAGTATCTCGGGGTAGAGCTTGAACGAAGAGTCGCTTAAGCAGCACCCTCTTGTGTTGCCGCGCGCCGCACTAAACGTGCTCTACTTCGAGAGGAGCGCATATGCGGCATAGCACAGCGTGACGGCGAGTAGCGGCCGGAGCAGCCAGTCTGGCGCGACACCGGCAAGGCGCGTGCCCAACAGGATGCCGGGTATCGACCCAATAAGAAGTGCCGCAAGGATGCCAAAGTCGACGTGGCCTAGCCCAAGGTGCCCCGCACCAGCGACGAGCGTCAACGGAACAGCGTGGGCAATATCCGATCCGACAATGCGTTTCGCCGGCAATGCCGGAAACAGCAGCGCGAGCATCACAACACCGATAGCGCCGGCCCCGACCGATGTCAGCGTAACGAGAAAACCGAGAGCAGCGCCAAATAGAACCGTCACTCCGGCCCGTCTTGGCGTTACTCCGTTAGGGTCCCAATTCCCGTTCGCATGGGACTTCATCATTATTGGATACAGCACGATGGCCAGCGCGCTCACAGGCAACGCGAATGCAAGACCGTAGCGGATCCAAGAAGCCATCGCTTCGGTGTCCAGCGGCACGTAGGCAATCACGGCAAGCAGAATGATTGCTGCAGGTAAAGAGCCGGCTGCGAGCTGCAGCACGATCGGCCAGTCGACATTCTCTTGCACGTGATGCCGCCAACCGCCGACTGTCTTCGTCGCCGCTGCATACAGCAGGTCCGTACCCACAGCGATGGTCGGCGGAACGCCGAAACTCGAGATCAGCAGTGGCGTCATCAGGGCGCCGCCTCCGACGCCCGTGAGTCCCACGAGGAAGCCGACGCCGAATCCGGCGCCAACCAGTGGCAGCAGGGCAACAACCCCGCTGAGATCAAGCATATATGAGGGCCTCCCCCGACTTATCCAGCACGATCAGAATCCGAAGGGATTCGATGGCCCCTTTTAACGATCCGTCTCAATCAGCACAGGAACGCCGGCCGACCGTAGCAGAATTGCAACCTCCTGGGCGCGCCGTTCGTATTCGGCCTTATCTTCAGGAGTATCGCCAAGGTCGGCGCAAAGGCCAGCCAACCGAGCCTGATCCAGCACCAAGACATTTTCTCCCGCGGAGGCCGCCCCCGACTGCACCCAAGTAATCACACCGCCAGCGACGGTCGCTCCATCCAACGCATTGACGAGCACAAAGTTTCCGGTCAACCGAAGGTCGCTGAACAGGTCCAATGCCGTAGACCGCCCGAGCAGAATGCGACAATCGGCAATGTCATTCATGCTGCACCCATGCGCCTGGGTCGAGGAAAGCGTCTCAAAGTCAATCAGCGATGAGACGCTCATCGACGTTACCGGTGTCAGGTCGGTTGCCGAACGCAACAAGTAACCGGCCTCGGGATCGAACGGCTTCTCCGACATCCAGACCAGCCGCGCTTCAAGTACATCCGCGTTTGTGGGCCGCCGCTGCGTTTCCGTGAGCACCGCGCCGCGCGAGATATCAAGATCAGTATCAAGCACGAGCGTGACCGCATCTCCGGTTGATGCACTTTCTAGGTCGCCGTCCATTGTTGTGATGCGCTGCAATGTTGCGCCGAGGCCGCTTCGTGCGTCCACCACAGGGTCGCCGACGTGGATTGTGCCGGAAGTCACCGTGCCAGCATAACCGCGAAAATCGTTCTCCGCCCGCAGAACCATCTGCACCGGCAAACGAAATGGCGCATCCACAGGCTCGGTCTTGGCTTCGACGCTCTCAAGATACTCAAGCAGCGTCGGGCCCCCATACCAAGGCATCTCATCGGACCGCGCAACGACATTAGCGCCAGTCAGGGCTGCGACAGGGATGGACGAGATCTCCGCGAAGCTGAAATTGCTCGCGAGGGAACGGAAGTCAATCTCGATCTCACGGTAGCGGTCTTCGGACCAGTCGATCTGGTCCATCTTGTTGACGGCGAGAACAACTTTCTTGATCCCGACGAGGTCGCAGATAGCGGCATGCCTCCGCGTCTGGCGTTTCACGCCATGGCGCGCGTCAACGAGCAAGATGGCGATGTCGGCGTGCGACGCGCCGGTGGCCATGTTGCGTGTGTATTGTTCATGCCCGGGAGAGTCGATGATGACAAAGCGCCGACGCTCGGTCTCGAAATAACGCCACGCGATATCGATCGTGATTCCTTGCTCGCGCTCGGCCACGAGCCCGTCCAATAGCAGCGAAAAGTCGATACGCTCTCCGTTGACGGCGCGCGCGTGCGAAGCATTCATGATCTGGGCGCGCTGATCGTCCGTGACACCAGCAGCGTCCCACAGCAACCGGCCGATCAACGTTGACTTCCCGTCGTCGACGGAACCGCAGGTCAGTAGCCGCAACATGGCTTCCGACGTGTCGCCCGGTTGAGCGGCTGGCCGTAACGACCGTTCCTCTGAGAGCGCTGCTAGCGTCATTAGAAGTACCCCTCGCGCTTCTTCATCTCCATCGCGCCCGCCTCGTCGTGGTCGATCAGTCGACCGGCCCGCTCTGAGACACGGGCATCCAAGGTCTCAGCTACAACCGACTCAAGATCGGTCGCCTCCGATTCGATTGCTGCAGTAAGCGGGTAGCACCCAAGCGTCCTGAAGCGGACCTTGCGCATGACGGGCTGTTCGCCAGGCTTAAGTGGCATACGCTCGTCGTCGACCATCAAGATCTGGCCGTCGCGCTCTACCGTTGGCCGTTCCTCGGCGAAGTAGAGCGGCACAACTTCCAGATTCTCCAGCGTGATGTAGCGCCAGATATCCGCCTCTGTCCAATTGGACATAGGGAACACACGAACCGTCTCGTCTTTGCCAAGACGGCCGTTGAGAAGCTGCCACATTTCTGGTCGCTGGAGGCGCGGGTCCCAGCTGTGTCCGCTGGCGCGAAACGAGAAAACCCGCTCTTTTGCGCGCGACGCCTCCTCATCTCGACGAGCACCGCCGAAGGCCGCATCGAAGCCGCCATTGTCGAGTGCGGTTCGAAGAGCCTGTGTCTTCATGATGTCGGTGTAGACCGACGGCGCATAGTCGAAGGGGTTGATGTTCTTCGATGCGCCGTCGTGATTCGTGTGAACAATCAGATCCAGTCCCATCTCCGAAACGGTTCGATCACGAAACGCGATCATCTCGCGGAACTTCCAGGTCGTGTCTACATGGAGCAATGGGAAGGGCAGCTTGGCAGGCCAAAACGCTTTCCGCGCCAGATGCAGCAGGACCGTTGAGTCCTTCCCAATCGAGTACAGCAGGACAGGCGTTCGAAACTGCGCAGCTGCCTCACGAAAAATATGAATGCTCTCGGCTTCGAGCAGCTTGAGGTGAGACGTCAAAGCGGTCATGCAGCTTTCTCCCCTTGCGCGACTGATTCCGCCGATGTCTCGGACCCGGCAACATGCAGTCCGCATTCCTTCCTATCTTCGCTCTCCCACCACCAACGTCCCGCGCGTGGGTCTTCCCCTGGCTCGATCGCACGGGTGCAAGGCGCACAACCTATCGAGACGAAGCCTTGCGCATGTAGTGGATTGACCACCACACCATTGGCATCGATGTAGTCGTTCAGGCGCTCATCGGACCAATCGGCGAGAGGATTGATTTTGATGAGTCCGCGTTCTGCGTCCCATTCGGCCATCGGAACGTCGGCGCGGGCCTGGGATTGCTCGCGCCGCAGCCCGGCGATCCAACCCTGCGCGCCTTCCAAGGCCCGATTCAAGGGCCGGACTTTACGGATCTCGCAGCAGCTCTTGCGATTGTCGATGGACTGACGAAAACCGAACACGCCGTCGCGCGATACAAGCTCCTCAACCTCGCGGGCATCGGGAGAGACTAGACGGATACGTATCCGGTATCGAAGCTCCGAAAGTTCGATGGTCTCCAAGACTTCCGGGAACAGACGGCCTGTATCGAGTGTGAATATATCGAAGTCGGCTCCTGCCTTGACCACTCCCGACTTGGCAATGGCCTGCAGGATCACCTGGTCCTCGAGACCGGCACTCGTCGAAAACGCTACACGGCCCTCGATATGCTCGGCAGTCAACTTGATACGCTCGATGAGATCGTCTGTCGCAGCGAGCGCGCGACCGAGTTCAACAGCAGCCTCGGAAGATGCGTTCCATCGCAATGGCAACGGGTTCCGTGCCGACGGTTGGTAGCTACGGCCGATGAGCGAAAGGGTCTTCCTCCACGTCTCGGCTGCGTCGCGATCGGCAATCTCAGCCGTGTCGAAGCCCGACCGAAGCAGAAACTGCGACTGGTCCGGAATAAGCGATCCGACCGCACGAATTTCGCCAGCAAAACCGAGTCGATCACGAAGTATGCGGGCCAGACTAAATCCGCGCCCATCTGCAAAGGTCGGGAACAAGATAGCGACGGGACCCGCGTTGCCGCCCGCCGCAGTCGCCAAGGCATCGTGATCCGCTGATGGCTCCAACACAGTCGCGGGCTCCTCTGGTTCCGCAACCAGCGCGCCTGTTCCTAAATCAACGAGCACCATAAAGGGCCTCCTTAAACGGCGCGGGCCCGACACGGCGCCAGGTGTCGAGGAAGTTCTCTCCCTCGCGACGATTCTCGACATAGGTGTCGACAATCGTGTCGATTGCTTCGGGAACGTTTTCGGCTCGGAACCCGGGACCGATGATCTTACCTACAGAGGCATCATCCTTCGGGCTACCGCCGAGCGTGATCTGATAAAGCTCCGTACCCTTCTTATCGACTCCGAGAATGCCGATATTCCCTGAGTGGTGGTGGCCGCAAGCATTTATGCAACCCGACATGTTCACGCGGATTTTGCCAATCTCTGTCTGCCTCTCGGGGTCCTCGAATTTCTTCGCGATCTCCTTCGCAATCGGGATCGAACGGGCATTGGCGAGGTTGCAGTAGTCAAGCCCCGGGCAACAGATCATATCGCCCAGCAGTTCATTGTTGCCCGTCGCGAGCCCTGCCCCGGCTAGAGCATCGTAGATCGCCGGAACATCGGCCAGCGCCGCGTGCGGCAGAACGAGGTTCTGCGTGTAGTTCACGCGAACTTCATTGTGACCGAAGCGCTCGGCAAGGTCTGCCACGAAATCCATCGCATCGGACGAGGCATCGCCGGGCGTGCGCCCCGGTTCCTTCAACGACACAACGACAGAAGCGTATCCCGGCACCCGATGAGGCAGAACATTGTTCCGATACCAGTTTGCAAAGCGCGGGTCGCTTTCGCGGCGCGCGGCTAGCGCCTCGTCGCGGGGAGCCTGTTCTGGAAGCTCGGGGGGCGCAAAGTAGGAAGCGATCCGGCGAAGCTCATCCTCAGGAAGATCGATTGCAGCCTTATTCGTGGCATTCCAGTCCGCCTCGACTTCCTCGCGGAACTTGTCGATACCCATCGCGTTGACGAGGATTTTGATGCGAGCCTTATAGATGTTGTCCCGGCGCCCATGCAGATTGTAGACGCGCAGAATGGAGTCGACATAGGAGAGCAGGTGTTCCTTGGGCAAAAACTCCCGGATCACTTGGCCCACATAGGGCGTGCGCCCCATGCCGCCGCCAACCAGCACGCGAAAGCCATTCTCTCCGTTTGGACCCCGGACCAGGCGTAGACCAATATCGTGAAAGGCAGTAGCCGCACGATCCTCCGCGGCCCCCGATACCGCAATCTTGAATTTGCGGGGTAGCCAGTTGAATTCCGGATGTAGTGTTGACCACTGACGCAGGATTTCACACCAGACACGCGGATCCTCAAGCTCATCATTTGCCGCAGCAGCATAAGGGTCAGACGTTACGTTCCGCACGCAGTTGCCACTGGTCTGGATGCAGTGCATCTCGACCTCGGCCAGTGCGGCGAGCACGTCCGGGACGTCAACCAGCTTTATCCAGTTGAACTGCAAATTTTGACGAGTCGTGAAGTGTCCATAGCCACGATCCCATCTGCGGCCAATCATAGCGAGTTGACGCAGCTGGCGCGGGGACAACTGACCATAAGGGATCGCGATACGCAGCATATACGCATGAAGCTGCAGGTACAGGCCGTTGCGCAGGCGCAAAGGACGAAACTGTTCTTCCGTTAGTTCGCCGCTCAGTCGCCGTGCGACCTGATCTCGGAACTCCGCCACACGTTCGTTGACGAAGGCGTGGTCAAACTCATCATAGCGGTACATCGTACCAATCCTCTGTCAGCGTCGTGCGATGGGATGCGCGGATGCGTTCCCGTACGGAAATGGGATCGACGGTGCCGTCTTCCTTAATCTCGATCGGCATTGGGTAAACGCCGACGACGATCCGGTCCTGGACCGCAATCTCTGCAGCGGACTCCAGCACCTTGAGCTCGTCATCGGTTTCAGCTCGGGCTGCGTCGGCAATACTCTCCGTCCACGCACCTTTCGGTGCGAGATAGACGACGATGCCGTCGTTCAAACGATTGGCGGTAACGACACTAGGCATAGGCACGTACGACCTCCTCTTGTGCCAGAACCGTTTCGATGTCCCCTGCGGCCGGAAGCCCGGCAACTTCGCCAAAGACGAGTACTGCCGGACTGCTTAGCCCAAGTCGTTCCGGGTCATTGGCGAGCGTGGAAATGGTCGTAGCGAGACGACGCTCATCGGGTCGGCTGGCGTTTTCGACGGCGATCACGGGTAGCCCTTCGCGGAACCCAGCATCCAGCAAGCGCCGTGCAATCACAGCGCTGGTGGTCACGCCCATATAGACGACCAACGTGTTGTTACCTGACGCCAAGGCCCGCAGATCCAAATGCTCGAAGCTCGGCGCCACGCCGCCAGCTTCGTGTCCCGACACAAAGGTCACGCTGTGCGAGACGTCACGGTGGGTCAGCGGAACCTGCAGACTGGCCGATGCCGCCGCACCCGCTGTGATGCCCGGGACGACGTCAATCGGAACCGCTGCCGCCCGCAATGCGTCGAGCTCCTCGCCGCCACGGCCGAAGATAAAGGGATCGCCGCCCTTGAGACGAACCACCGTCTTCCCGGCCTTCGCATGCGCGACCAGCAAGTCGTTGATCTCCGTTTGAGGCACGCTATGAGCGCCCTTTGCCTTGCCGACGGAAATCAGTTTAGCTTCGCGGCGCGCCAGTTCCAGGACACCCTGACCGACCAGTTTGTCGTAGAAGACAACATCGGCGGCCTTGAGCGCGCGGATGGCCTTCATGGTGAGAAGGTCTGGATCGCCAGGACCAGCGCCGACGAGGATCACGCGACCTCGCGGCGCCACAGATTCACGCTCGTGCTCTGAGGCGGCGCGCGCGATCTCCAGATCGATCAGCCTCCGCGCTGCATCTTCGTCTCCATGAAGCACAGCGTCAGCGGCCGGACCGCCGAAGACCGCCTCCCAAAAATGGCGTCGTCCGGGCCCTTCCGGCAAAGCTGCCGCCACACGCTCCCGAAAGGAGCCCGCAAATTTGGCAAGCTCACCGAGTCTCGGATGCAGCTCGTGCTCGAGCCAGGTCCTTAGGCGTTGCGCCAAAACCGGGGCTGCTGCGGATGTCCCTATCGCGACGGTGACTTCGCCGCGATCGACAATCGCAGGCAGCGCGGCCGTGCACAGCGGTGGCCGATCAGGAACATTGACGGGAACTCCCAGCGCGTGTGCGATCTCCGCGACGCGCTCGTCCTCTCGGTCGTCCTCTGTAGCGGAAATCACGAGCGGTCGGCCCTGAATCTGATCCACTCTGGGCTCTGCTGGCTGCCGCACGACTTTGCCGACCTCGGCAAGCTTAGAAAGCTCCAGCCCTAACTCCTCAGCGGCGATATCAACGCGCTGAGCCCGCTTCAGCAGCAAACGCGTCTTGATAGCCGCAAGATGGCCTCCGCCGACAACAAGCGGCGGTTTGCGATCAAAGCTCACAAAGATGGGGAAGGTTCGCATCAACCAGAGGTTCCTGTGGCAACTTGGCCTTCGCCAAGTTCGTTGAGACTTTCCGGCGCAAGCTCGACTTCAAGCCCATCAAGTTCAGGCGTCATAATCAGCTGGCACGACAACCGCGAGCGTTGCTCATCGACGGAAAAGGCGCCGTCGAGCATTTCTGTTTCTTCGTCGGTGGGCGGGACGAGCTTGCCAACCCAACCCTCGGCCACCCAGACGTGGCAAGTGGCGCAAGCGCAGGCTCCGCCGCACTCCGCCTTGATGGGGAGCCCCCAATCGCGGATGACCTCCATCACGCGCCACCCCTCCATAGCCTCGAGGCGGTGCGTGGAGCCATCAGGCAGACGCACATTGATGAACATGTCTCAACCCACCTTCCCAACCGGCGTCACGGTTCATGAGAGAACGGCTCGTGTACTTGGCTGAGGCTCATCCCACAAGTCCGCAAAGCTCCACATCGTGAACACTCATCATGGCGCCGGACGGCCGTACAAAACCGGTCGCGCTCCCTGCCGCGCGCTCCATGTCAAAGCCGGCCCGAAACAACGCGTATTTGCAGTCTTACAAAAAATCATTCTACGAAAAATGTCCATGCTGCGCATTGAGTGCAATATTGTTTCTCTTAAGGCCGATTAAGAGAATTTTTCTTCTTACGCCTGGCGGCATTGCGAACAGATTCTCTGTCGGTGACGTCAGCCGAAAAACTGTTCCTTTCCAACAGCTCTCGTGAGCAATTACCGCTGAAGCCGTTGAAGAATAGCCACAACAATTGTTTGCAGCTTCGGACCTGGCTGCTAAGTGCTTTTTTGAGGCAGCGCTTCGCTGAGAACTGGCTTCCGCATGCTAGGGGTCTGATAGTCTTGTCGATATTTCAGCGACGCATTTTGGGGGAGTACGCGTGACGACGCAGGACGCCGACCAGAACACGGAGCAAGACATTGAAATCGAGAACGCGGCCCGCGACCGACATCAGTTGCGCACCCTGGCCGTCGCGATTACGTCATTGTCCGTAGTTCTGTTATCCGTTGTCGTAGCCATCATCTATGTGATCCCTTTGAACCGCATCTGGTTCCTGAGCTTCCCTGTCGGCTTTTACCTGTTGGCTCAGGGGCTTATCCTCTTCGCCGTCTTCGTCACATTTTGGTATGTGCGCGCCCAAGAGCGAATTGACCTGACCCGCAGCATGAACGAGGAGATCACGTAGGGGATGGCACTTCAGTCGCGCCAGCGCACGCCAAATCCGCATCTCGGCGCCTATTACGGCATTGTCGCCAGCGCGTTCGTCTCCCTCGCCGTCCTGTTGGCCATGGCAGAGCAGCTGGGCTGGCGTGATGCGTCAATTGCGCGGCTCATGATCCTGGTGCCGATGGTTCTTTACATCGCCATCGCTGTTGCAGCGCGGACGCTTTACATCGAAGACTTCTTCGCCTCAGGCCGCCGGGTCCCGCAGGTTTACAACGCCTTTGTTATGGCGGCGATTACCGTCGGCGGTACGGGATTCTTCGCTTACACGGGCGCACTATTTTTCGTTGGGTTCGACGGCTTGGCAATCGGCCTCGGCTGGGTCTGTGGCTCGTTACTCGCCGCCGTACTATTCGTACCGTATTTGCGACGTGTCGGCGCATACACGCTCCCCGCCTTTTTCGGAGTCCGATTCCGATCACCACTGACGCGCATGGTTGCCAGCGCGCTCCAGATCGCGCCAACGTTCTTGCTGCTCGCTGCTGAAGCCACAATCGCTGCGATGGTCATTTCGATCTTCCTGCCCACTGCTTACTGGCTAGCCGTGCTGATCGTTATTTTGTTCATCGCAACGACGGGAATCTTGGGCGGCATGCGTTCACTGACCTGGACAGGAAGCGCTCAGTTCATCACCGGCAGCCTTGGTCTGGCTATTCCCCTGACGGTCATTGCGGTTGTTCTGACCAACTTGCCGGCCCCACAATTCACCTATGGCGCGCTACTTGATTCATTGGCGAATGCCGAGGTGGCGGCGGGGGTCCAGACGGATGAGCCAAGTGACATCCGAGGCTTGCCTGGCAGCGAACCGA
Source organism: Methyloceanibacter sp. (assembly GCF_058506495.1). Taxonomy (NCBI): domain Bacteria; kingdom Pseudomonadati; phylum Pseudomonadota; class Alphaproteobacteria; order Hyphomicrobiales; family Hyphomicrobiaceae; genus Methyloceanibacter; species Methyloceanibacter sp. Next base: position 31,024 of record NZ_JBZMXT010000009.1, read on the forward strand.
CGGCCGCCATAACGCCGTTTCTAAGTGTGTTCAGCGCAACTTCGGAGGCGGGCTTCTTTGCGTTGTTCTTCTGTTTTGCGCTTGGCACAGCTGCACTGCCCAGCCTCCTGACCCGAAGCGGGGTGACCGCGTCTGTCGCCGACCAGCGCCGATCCTCGGCGTGGACGGTTTTGCTTGTGGCTCTATTCGCGATCACGGCGCCCGGGCTCGTCGTGTTCACTAAAGTCCTGATGTTTGGGGACCTCGTTCTGATGCCGACGCAGGGTCTGCCATCCTGGTTCAACGCACTAAGCGAGCTTGAGATAGTTCGTGCTGCCGACTTGGACGGCGACGGCTCGATAGGCGTCGGCGATTTGCTGGTCGCGCGAGACGGAATTGCACTCGCTCTGCCCACACTGGCGTCACTGCCTTACATTTTGACCGCGGTCATGGCCGCAGCCGGACTCGCGATCGCACTCGCGGCGTCTGGCTCTCATCTCTTCACATTGGGTGCGAGCTTGGCCGAGGATCTTTACGGCTCTCTCGATCCGCAGCCAATCATCCTGCCGCGGCTTCTGCTGGCCTGGGGTGTTATCGGCGTGGTCGCGTTAATCATGGCGGCATATCTGTTGGTTGCGGATGTGGATGCCCTAAGTTACGCGGTGACTGCGTTCGCTCTCGCAGCTGCGACTTTTTTCCCGGCTGTTTTCCTATCAACCTGGTGGAAACGTTGCAGCGCCTGGGGCGTTATCGCAAGCCTGTCGATTGGTTTCGGCCTCATGCTTCTAAGTCTAATGGCTGGAGGGCTTGTCGGAATCGCTGATACGGCTGCAGGAATAGCGGGGTCAAGTCTTGTTTCTGCCCTACTGGCCGTACTGGCGGGCATTGGTGTGAGTCTCTACGGACCAGCGGCCAAGTCTGCAGATAAAGATTTTTTCGAGGCGATACGCCGCCCGGATGGCGAAACCCTTTACGATAAGGCAGAGGCACAAGCCTCAGCCGCGCAGCGTAAGGCAGAGTAACGAGTTCATTTTGGATACCCTGGCCGAGCCACAACATTTTCCACTTTACCCCTCGGTCGCGCCATTCCGCACGGGGCGTCTTCCCGTTTCTGGGGGGCATGACCTCTATTTCGAGGAGTGCGGTTCTCAACTGGGCAAGCCTGTCGTTGTTCTTCATGGCGGACCGGGAGCGGGCGTATCACCTGTTATGCGCCGCTTACACGATCCGAGGCTTTACCGCATCGTACTCGTCGATCAGCGTGGCTGCGGCCGGTCGCTCCCGCATGCCTCGATCGACAACAACACCACGTGGGACCTCGTCTCCGACCTCGAAGCGCTTCGCGAGCACCTCGGTATCGAACGCTGGCAGGTTTTCGGCGGCTCGTGGGGATCCGCGCTCGCGCTCGCCTACGCTCAGACGCATCCTGGCCGTGTGAGGGAGCTAATCTTGCGAGGCGTTTTTCTTATGAGGCGCTCCGAGCTCGATTGGTTCTATCGCGATGGATGCAGCTGGCTGTTTCCGGAGGCATTTTCCGACTTTCAGAATGCCATTCCCGAAGAAGAGCGCGACAACTTGGTGGGCGCCTACTATAAGCGCCTGACGAGCTCAGACCCTTCGGTGCAGCTCGCAGCCGCCCGTGCATGGACTTCTTGGGAGGGGCGGACTCTCTCGCTGCTGCCTGATCACCACCGCACGCATCACGTCGCGGCAGACCACTACGCGCTCGCCCTTGCGCGGATCGAATGTCATTACGTCATCAACGGTGGGTTTTTTGAGAACGACGAGCAACTGTTGCAGAACGCTACTCGGCTCGCAGACATCCCGGGCGCCATCGTACACGGACGCTACGATGTCGTTACACCCATCAAGAATGCAGTCGACCTGTCGAAGGCGTGGCACTCGGCGGACCTGCGCATCGTTGCGGATGCTGGGCACGCAATGACAGAATCAGGAATCGTGCATGCCTTGATCGCCGCCACGCGAATGTTCGCCGGCGAATGACTACGCGCGACCGATGCGTCCGAGATAGCTGAGCACCACCCGACGCTGACTAGGTGCAGTGCGATGCTCGATCAGGTAAATGCCCTGCCAAATGCCAAGCGCCATCCTTCCCTCCACAATTGGGATTGAGAGACTCACCGATGTCAACATCGATTTGATGTGACTTGGCATATCGTCTGGCCCCTCCTCGTGATGGGCGTAAGGGTGATCCTCGGGCGCAATTCGCTCAAGCGCGTCCAGCAGGTCGACCCGAACATTCGGATCGGCATTCTCCTGGATCGTAAGTGACGCCGAGGTATGGGTCACAAAGACCGTCAGTAGGCCGCCTTCAGCGCCGACAGACTCCAGCCATGCAGCGACCTCCCCCGTGAAATTGAAGAAACCTTTCCCGCGCGTGGGCACACTCAGAACCTGGCTGCACTCTTCTAAACCCATCACAGACACCTCCTGCTGCGTCTGAGTACAGGACCTCTCTGTCCCATCATCGGTCAACTTTTAAGGGAAAATTTACTCTGCCTTGCCACCGTCAAATGAACCGCTTCGGAAACGCCCTCGCGGTTACGCCGGCCGCTGCATGGGGAGCGGCAACGGCTGCTCATTCACGGGGAACGGTATGGCTTCAAACGCTGGTTGGCAAACTTCGGCAAGTGGCCGAAGGGCGGACAACACCACTGACGAGCAGTGCTCCGAGCGCCGCTTCGAGACACCCGACCGCCCCGCCACGCACGCATCGATTGACGCCCTTCTTAAGGAGCCGATGGACCAGCACACCGTCGCATCGCTCCTTCGACGTCTGTTGGACCGGATTGAGGAGACCGAACGCCGCTACGGCCGGGCGCTAGACGCGCTCCATGCACGGCTCGATCAGCTGTCGCAGACGACGAATACGGCGCGCAGCACGAGCGCACCGGAGAATGCCGATACGTTTGACCGCCTGCATGAGCAGGTCAGCAGTCTCGCTCGGCGGCTTGAGGGCGAGCCCAACACCCACCTCGATGACTTTGAACGCCTGGGCCGCGTTCTTGCTGATAGCCGGCAAAGCCAGCTCCACCCTGGATCAATGGCATCTCCGCGCGAGGAACCTGCTCCCAGCCAATTTGCTCAATCACTCCGCGATTTTCACCGTCCGAACCATCTCGCCCCGGAGGTTACACCACGTTTCGACTGGCGATCGGATACGAAGCCCGAGACAGCCACCCCGGATTGCGGCGACCGGCTGACCGAGATGGCAAATCGGCTGGAACAGTCGATCGGCGCGGCGATGCCGAGCAGCACGATTGAAGCGTTGAACACGCGCCTTGAGGAAATAGGCCGGCAGATCGCTGAGTCACTAAAGGCCGCGCCGAGTGGAACGGCACTCCAATATGTCGAGCGGCAAATAGCCGATATGGGCCGCCAGATAAACCGAGCCGAGGACGAACTGAGTCGTCTTGGCGGTGTCGAGGAGCGCTTGGTGCAGATTCTCGCTCGCCTGGAAGACAAGGACGCGGCCCCAAAGGCACCCGATACAGACGCCGCACAGCTTCAGGAGGTTGCGGCCAAGGCCGCCGTAGAGGCCGCACGCCTGGTTGCAGACGACTCGCGAAAGACAACAGACCGGATTGAGGCTATGCAGCGTGAGCTGAATGCCGTCAGCCAAAACAGCCGCCAGGCCAACGAAAAGCTCAATAGTTCGCTGCAATCGGTTCACGCGTCGCTAAGGCAGCTTGTGCAGCAATTCGAACGCCCGATCGCGCAGTCGGCCAAGAAGGATCCGTTCGTCGCGGAGGCTGAGCGCAAGCGGACCGCTTCGGCAAAGCCGGCTCCTGCTCAACCCGTTCGAGGCGCACCCAAGCAACCGGCGCCCTCCAAAGAGGCGGTTTCCGAAACGCCGAAGCCTGCGGCTAAAGCCGACCCTGTTCGCGAACAGCAAGCGGGAAAAAGGCAACAAGACCAGCAGCGTCCCAAAGATCGGCGCCAGCCTGCTCCGTCCCGACCAGAACGCCCGGTGGACGACGCCGAGCTCCGAGTGAAGGAGACACTCCGGAGCAGGCTCGACACAAAAGACAAGAGCCGCAAGTCACGAAATCTCCTGGCTGCGTTCGAGCGTGCTCGAGCACCGCATGTAGAAACAGCCGCGCAGGACCTCGGAGGCGACATGGGGTCAGACGCGGATACGCCGCGGGAGAAGACGGCTTCAGAAGAAATGGTGGCAGCGGCACGACGCGCTGCGCAGGCTGCGGCTGCCCAGGCCGCCGCGCTTGCCGAAAGTCGAGATCAGAAGCCGGAAAAAAAGGTGCCACGGCTTCATGTTGCATCTGAGGATCACAACCGCGACCGGAGGCGGCCTTATCTCATTCTTGCCGCCGCCATACTTCTCGCAATTAGCGCACTGCTCCTTTTCGGTCGCTTGGGATCCAACGCCACTGATGAAGTCGAGACTATCGCGCCCACCGATGAGGCAACGGCGCCTATAGATGCCAATCCGACGGCGCCGACAGCACCGGCGGCCTCACCTGCCAAACCACAATCGGGATCTTCCGGCCTCCTGCCACGTCGTGACGTGGCGCCACCACCCGGAATGGTGCCGCTGCACAATCGCGTCGGCGAAGCCAAAAGTGGCGTGACGAATTTCCCGAAGTCTCTGGGTCAGGCGACGCCGCCGAAAGTCATTACACCGATCCCTCAGCTTGCCTCGTTGAATCCCAATGAGATGACCTCAATCGCGGACGATGTTGTCTTCTCGATCGAGGAGCCATCTCCGGCGAAGGAGTTGGCATTGGCTGAGGAGCTAACGGCTTCCTCAGCGAAGGGCCCGCCGCCGCCTGAATCCGTCGGTTCGGAAGCTCTCCGCGAGGCTGCTTCGCGCGGCAACCCCGTTGCACAATACGCCGTCGCCACGCGCTACATCGACGGCCGTCATGTGATGGCAGATCCCAAGACGGGATCAGAGTGGATGGAGCGCGCTGCCCGAAGCGGCCTAGCTCCAGCACAGTATCGGCTCGGCACCATGTATGAGCGCGGCATTGGTGTTGACGCCGACGTCCAAAAAGCACGGGGCTGGTATCTGGCCGCCGCAGAACGCGGCAACGTAAAGGCCATGCATAATCTCGCGGTGAGCGTAAGCAGCGGTTCGAAGCCTAACTATCCTCTCGCTGCCAAGTGGTATGGCGAAGCAGCCAAGCGCAATTTGAAGGACAGTCAGTTCAACCTCGGCATCTTGGCGGAGCATGGCTTGGGCAGAACGAAAGACCTCGCCGAGGCCTATCGCTGGTACGCGCTTGCGGCAAGTCAGGGCGACGAGGAAGCACACAAGCGCCTCGACGTCATTAGCGCGCAACTCTCTTCCAAGAAGATCGTAGAGCTCGACGCCAAGCTCGTGACGTGGAAACCCAAGGCGCTGTCACGAGAGGCCAACACCATCACCGAGCCAGCAGGCTGGGGCGGCCAAGCCACTTCGCGAGAGTCTGATCTTGTGAGCCGTGCTCAAACCTTGCTCAACAAACTCGGTTACGACGTGGGTAGTCCGGACGGCTTAACCGGCGATGAGACAAAGGCCGGCGTCAAGCGGTTCCAAGAGCAGAATGGTCTTACACAAACCGGCGAGGTCACTACTGAGCTTGTTGCCAAGCTAGAGGCTCTCGCCAACTAAGCCGCAGAGCCGGATACTCGGGCGCTCTTTCCACACTTCCGCCTGAAATTCGGTGAGAAATGCATTCGGCTCTGCCTCGCGCATTGACTAGTCGACTTGAGACGAACTCGGTGCAAGTTCATTCGCCTTCCGAACGATCAACCGATGTTCCAGATCTATCTGCCGATTGCCGAGATTTCAGTGAACCTCATGGTGATGCTGAGCCTTGGCGCAGCGGTTGGATTTCTGTCGGGGATGTTCGGTGTTGGAGGTGGCTTTCTGCTGACCCCGTTTCTGATGCTGTCCGGGATCCCCCCGGCCATTGCCGTCGCTACTGGCGCTAACCAGATCGTCGGCACATCGGTATCGGGCACGCTCGCTCAGTGGCGGCGCGGCAATGTCGATCTGCATATGGGGGCTATCCTGATCGCAGGGGGCGTCGCGGGAGCACTCATTGGCGTCCTTCTCCTGCGTTATCTGCGCGGCGTTGGACAGGCGGGGCTGATAATCTCTCTGACTTACGTGCTGTTTCTTGGCACCATCGGTGCGTTGATGCTGTGGGAGAGCGTCAACGCGATGCGGCGTCAGCGCGCTGGCAAGACCGTTTCCGCCCGGAAGTCGGGTCAACACAATTGGATTCACGGCCTGCCCTTCAAGATGCGTTTCCCACGATCGCGGCTCTATATCAGCGCGATCCCGCCCTTGGTTATCGGTGGCCTCGTCGGGCTTCTCGCCGCGTTTCTTGGCGTTGGCGGCGGCTTCATTATGGTTCCAGCCATGATCTACATCTTGCGCATGCCAACCAACGTTGTTGTGGGCACTTCGATCTTCCAGATTATCTTCGTCACGGCTGTCGTCACGCTGCTCCACGCCACGCTCAACCACACCCTGGATATCCTTCTCGCCTTCCTCTTGATCATTGGGGGCGTCATTGGCGGACAGTTCGGTGTGCGGGCTGGGCAGAAGCTTCGCGGCGAGCAACTCCGAGCCCTCCTAGCGCTAATGGTGCTGGGTGTCGCCGTCCGTATCCTCTACGATCTCGTTGCGCGTCCGGCGGATCTGTACAGCATCATTCCAACGGCGGGAGGCTAACGTGCGCGCGACTTTCTTCCCCCCGGCACTCGTGATTTTCGCGCTTCTCGCCGGCGTCGCTCATGCACAGGTCGAGGTGCCGCCAGCACCCGTCATGAAACCTGGAACAAGCCAGGAGCGTGTACAGGCGGATATCTCGACGCGCGAGATCGCCATCCAGTCGAATTTCACTGGGATCGAGATCCTGATTTTTGGAAGCATCGACTTCAGCGATGCGCGCATGCCAACCCAAGGCAACTATGACGTTATTACGGTAGTTCGCGGCCCAACGGCTCCGATCGCCATAAGGCGCAAAACGCGCGTTGCGGGAATTTGGGTGAATGGCCCAAGCGAGACATACCCGGATGCCCCCAGCTTTTATGCTGTGCTGTCGTCACGGCCCGTACGGGCTATCGCATCGAACGAAACTGTAAACGAACTCGGCATCGGTCTCTCAGCACTCAACTATGGCCGAGGGACACCCGAGAGCTCTGAAGAACAGAGCTTCGAGTCCGCCTTGATCCGGCTGATGGAAGAGAAGGGTCTGTACACGGAAGACGATTCGGGCGTGGTCTTTATTGGCCGTAGCCTGTTTCGAGCGACCGTTGCCCTACCAACAACAGTGCCAACAGGCCGGTTCCTCGTGGATGTTTATCTGTTTCGGGACGGAGAGCTCGCAAGCAAGACCAAAGGGTCGCTGGAAGTCAGCAAGGCTGGCATAGAGGCGGCGATCTACAATCTCGCTTTCCAAAGTCCATTTCTCTACGGCCTGGTCGGCATTGCAATCGCTGTCCTGGCAGGACTGCTGGGCTGGTTCGCCTTCCGTCGTGACTAGCGCCATCAGTCCGGGATAAGCAGACTGCCCAGAACGGGGTATACGGCGTGCCTTCCCATCATCCAGGCCTCGACCTGGTTCCAGTAGAAGAGTGGTTTGAACGCATCATCCATTACGTTCAGCCCGCCCGTATAGGCACCGAAAGCCGGCATGACGAGACGGCGACCGTCGGTCGCGAAACAGCGGCGCCGGACCACGGTTCCTCGCCGGCTAATGCGGGCGATTGGATGAAGATGTCCAACGATCTCCGGTCCGGTGACCTCGTCGGACGGCTCGTGCCGAAGGACCACACCCTCGATCCTGAGCGAACCGCAGACTGTCCCTCCGATGCTATCGGGGAGGTGAGGATCGTGATTGCCGCAAATCCAGAACCAGTCCCTTCCCTTCTGTAGTGTTCGCAACAACGCGAGGTCTTCATCGGGGATCGTCTCTGCGCCTTCACTCCGGTGAAAGCTGTCGCCAAGCGCCACGACGCGCTGCGGATCGATCGCGTCGACAAGCTTGCTCAGCCGCGACAAGGTCACCCGGGTATCGTATGGCGGAAGCAGCACACCGCGCGCAGCAAAGGCTGCGCCCTTCTCCAGATGGAGATCGGCGACCAACAACACATCCTCTTCCTGCCAATACAGGGCGCCGGCAGCGAGCGGCCGAAGCGAGTGTTTTCCAATAGTCAGATGTGAACGCAAGGTGGGCGCAGTCTCAGGCATAAGATCGAGTCTAGCGTGCAGCATGCTCCCCCCCAGGGCTCTGCGTCACGTCGTCCGAGGCCTCCTTCCCCAGGGCCTCGGCGACAAGTTCTTCGGCGGTTTCACGCAACAGGGTGTCGCCTGCATCGCCCGGCACGCTCTCGCGCCCGATCTCAAGCATGACTGGAACGGCAAGCGGCGACACGTGACTCACCTCACTATGCCTGATTCGTCCACTAATTCGCTTCAAGAATTCGCCCAAACGGCGTAAGTCGATCAGCCCGGTCGCCGCATCCGCGAAAGCAGCCTTCAACAGAACATGGCCAGGCTCGTGCTGGCGAAGCACGTCGTAGATCAGATCAGAGGAAGCTGTCATCTGTCGGCCGGACTTTTCCTGGCCAGGATGGCGCCTCTCGATCAGTCCCGAAATGGTCGCGCAAACCCGGAAAGACCGTTTCATAAGATTTGACTCTGCGAGCCACGCGTCTAGATCGTCCCCGAGCATATCTTCGTCGAACAGGTCTCTCAGATTGAGTCGCCCGCTTCGAATCATCGCGCTCATATCGTTGAGCCCCCAGACAGCGAGCGCATATTCGTTCGCAACAAAGCCCAGGGGCGCGGCGCCTGCGCGCTCTAGCCGGCGGGTCAGAAGCATGCCAAGCGTCTGGTGCGCTAGTCTCCCCTCGAACGGGTAGCACACGAGGTAGTAGCGATGTCCGCGCGGGAAAGTCTCGAGCAGCATTTCGCGGGCGTTCGGAACAACGGAAAACGCCGACTGCAATTGCAACCAGTACGAAACTTGTTCCGGCAGCTTTGCCCAATCTCGGCGCTCGGACAGCATCCGCCGTACGCGCTCCGCAAGATAGGTCGAGAGCGGGAACTTCCCGCCAGCGTAGGCCGGGACCTTGGCGTCTGTAGCGTGCGCGCGGCTCACGATGGCATCCATCTCTCGCAAGCCCTGAAAGCGCAGCACCTCGCCTGCGAAGACGAACGTGTCGCCGGGCGTCAGTTGCTCAACGAAGTATTCCTCGACCTCTCCCAAGACGCGGCCTCCAGCCAGCACGCCCGTGGGTTTGAGTGCGCCACCCTTCAAGCGCGCCAAACGCACGCGTAGCATCGGCGCCTCGACGATCGTGCCTACATTGAGCCGGTATTGCTGCGCGATGCGCGGATGGGCCACGCGATAGGTGCCCTCTTTGGTGCGCTTTAGTTTGGCGTAGCGATCATAGTTCGCCAGCGCGTATCCGCCCGTCGCCACAAAGGTTAGCACATCATCGAAGCTCTCGCGGGAGAGATCGCGATAGGGCGACGCACTTTTGACCTCTGTAAAAAGCAAATCGGCATCGAAGGGTACCGCACATGCAGTGCCGAGAATATGCTGCGCCAGCACGTCGAGCGCGCCGGGCCGCGTCGGCGGCGTGTCCTGCTGGCCCTCTTCTGCGGCTTCGAGTGCGGCTCGGCATTCCATAACCTCGAAGCGGTTGGCCGGAACGAGTAGCGCCTTGCTCGGTTCTTCGAGGCGATGATTGGACCGCCCTATCCGTTGAGCTAGGCGGCTTGCGCCTTTGGGAGCGCCGATATTGATGACCAGATCCACGTCGCCCCAGTCAATGCCAAGATCGAGCGTCGACGTACAGACGACCGCCCGAAGCTTCCCCGCCACCATGGCCGCTTCAACCTTTCGACGCTGCCCCACATCGAGCGAACCGTGGTGGAGCGCGATCGGCAGATCGTCGTCATTGAAGCGCCACAACTCGTTGAAGAGCAGTTCGGCTTGCGAACGCGTGTTGACGAACAGCAGGCACAGCTTGTGCGCTTTGATCGCCTCATAGATTTCGGGGAGCGCATACCGCGCCGAGTGCCCAGCCCAAGGCAAATCAGCATCGGACTGGAGGATCTTGATGTCCGATCTCGCGCCACCATCCGCGTAAACAATCTCGGCGAAATGAGTTGCGGGCGCCCCACCGTCTTGTTGGGGGACGAGATAGGCTGAAAGCTCATAGGGACGCGCGACGGTAGCCGATAGGCCAATCGTCCGCAGCCCCGGCGACAATGACCGAAGCCGAACTAGGTCGAGCGCCAGAAGGTCACCTCGCTTACTTGCGCTCAACGCATGCAGTTCGTCGAGGACAACGCATTTGAGGTCTCCAAAGAGCTTGGCCGCACTTTTGTGCGACAGCATCAGCGCGATCTGCTCCGGCGTGGTCAGGAGAAGATCCGGCGGCAAGATGCGTTGCCGCGCGCGGCGAGCCTGTGGCGTGTCGCCCGTCCTCGTTTCGGTATGGATAGAAAGCCCCATCTCGGCGATCGGCGCTGAGAGATTTCGGGCAATATCGGTCGCGAGCGCCTTGAGCGGCGACACATATAGCGTATGGACACCGGAAGCCTGTGGCGTTAGCGGCCTGTCCGCAAGGTCGATCAGGCTCGGCAAGAAGCCAGCGAGGGTCTTGCCGCCACCGGTCGGCGCAATCAGGAGTACATCGGCGCCGCGCTCGACCGTCTCCAGTAGTTCGAGCTGATGGGCGCGCGGTCGCCAGTCCCTAGATGTAAACCAATCTGCGAATCGCTTGGGCAAAGGCGCGGGCGAGGTCTTGGGCTGACCCTCAGTCGTCCGTCTCGTCTTTTGCGCAGCCACCTAGGCGATCCCTCTTCTCTGCTGTGCTGTACACCCAGTCCGCTTGATCTTCGGGCTTGGTCCCCCCACCTGTCTGTCAAGTTTCGCGCAATACTTGGACGTGGAGGACACGCGTGTACTTGGAACGATTCTTTGGCGGCAATCCGGTTCTTGTGCTCGCTCGGCTGGCCATCATATCTCTGATCGTCGGCGTCGTCCTCGCGGCGCTGGGCTTCAGTCCTTACGACCTAATCCAGACCGTACGCGAACTCGTCCAACGCATCTACGATATGGGCTTTGCTGCGGTCGAGAGGGGATTCCGCTACTTCCTGCTTGGCGCCGTGATCGTATTTCCCGTTTGGTTCTTGATGCGGCTCCTCAAGGTATTCGGTGGCCCCGGTAATGAGGCGTCGGATGATCTTGTGCCACCGGAGCGAGATCAGCGCGTTGCGACGACGCCTAAAGAATCGCAGTCATCGACGCCGTAGCCCTTTTCCTTAAGGGCTTACCTCGAAGAACCTCTTACTAGAGCGTCTTGAATGCCCATTCGTCCGCGCGCGTGCCGGTGAGTGTTGCGAGGGAGGGGGCTGAAGCGTCTGATACCGCCTGAACCAAGCGGCGCTTAATGCGGTCCACGAGTTGGGGCCCTTCGAAGATTAGTCCCGTGTACATTTGGATGAGCGATGCGCCGGCCTCTATCTTCGCCAGCGCGCTCTCAGGAGAATCGATCCCACCGACACCGATCAGGGGCATCGTGCCGGCCGTTAGCCGATAAACCTGAGCCAACATGCGCGTCGAGCGAACAAACAACGGACGCCCGGATAACCCGCCTTGCTCTTTGCGCAGCGTTTGGGACGTCAGGCCGTCGCGTGAGAGTGTGGTGTTGGAAACGATGATGCCGTCAGCGCCGGTACCTTGAATAATCCCGACGATCTCTGGCAAGTCCGCATCGGCAAGATCGGGCGCAAGCTTGACGAAGAGCGGCGGTTTTGCGTCCGGCAGACTACGGCGTGCTTTTTCGACTTCCGTCAGAAGCTTGGCGAGCTCCTTTGGCGCCTGCAAATCGCGCAAGCCCGGCGTATTCGGAGAGGAAATGTTGACCGTAAGATAGGACGCAACCGGGCCCATGCGCGCCACGCCCGTTACGTAGTCGGCCACTCGGTCTGCACTGTCGCGGTTGGCGCCCAAGTTGACCCCGATGATGCCGGGAACCCCGTGTTCCAAGCGTTCCAACGCAGCCGCCTGCCCCTCATTGTTGAAACCGAGCCGGTTCACGACAGCGTGGTCTTCGATCGAACGAAACACGCGCGGGCTGGCATTTCCAAGCTGCGCACGCGGCGTCAGTGTTCCTACCTCCACGAACCCAAAACCCATATCAAGCAATGGAGCGGCAACACGCGCGTCTTTGTCGAAGCCGGGCGCAACGCCAATGGGGTTAGGAAAGTTGAGGCCAAGGAAAGTCTGACTTAGGCGTGCGTCGTCCGATGCAGAGCTACGCGGATAGATCCCCATCTCCAAAGATTTGATAGTCAGCGCGTGTGCATGCTCGGGATCGAGCGCGAGCATGAGCGCCTGTCCGAGGCCGAAGAACGGATTCACGCGACGCCCTCTGGAAGAATATGTCGGTTGTCTTCGTCGAGCGCGAGCAGCGTTTCGGCGACGACAGCATCCAGAGCAAGTGGGCCGTAAAGGTGCGGAAAAAGATCGCCGTTGCGCGATCTCTCCCATTTGAGCGCAGGCCCGAGTTGATGCTGATCGACCGACAACAGAACGAGATTCGCCTGACTGGCGTAATGCTTGGCGAGGGTCCCCGCGACCTGATGCCCGGCCGAGAAATGGATGAATCCATCGCGCAGATCGTCCGAAGACCCGAGGAACTGTCCCCGGCTCTTGGCCGCCTTGTAGTCGCCTTCGCTCAGGATTTTGTAGATGGGCTTGACCATTGCACGAGACGCCACACTAGCGGCCCTCTCTTCGAGCAACAAGGCAACAATCAGAGATCGAGGTTTGCGTTTTGATCAATCTATGCATGGTGGACGGGTGCACCTAAACAAGGCATAAGCGGATAGGTATTATTTCCTTGTCAACAATTCAGGAACTGGGGCCATTTCGTTGAAAAGGCTCACCCACGACCGGATTTGGTCGGCGATAGACGCCTTGGCGCATCGCTATGGACTGTCGGCATCGGGACTTGCGAAACAGTCCGGACTAGATCCTACAGCGTTCAACAAATCCAAACGCTCAACGGGTGATGGACGACCGCGCTGGCCGACAACTGAGAGTATCGCAAAGGTCCTAGAGGCGACGGGCGCGACGCTCGAGGACTTCACGACACTCGCCTCGGCCAAACCCGAGATGGTCGACCGGAACCAGCCAATTCCTTTGATCGGCATGACACAGGCTGGGGCCGGCGGATTCTTCGATGACGGCGGGTGCCCCGTGGGCGGCGGCTGGGAGCAGATCCGACTACCCCAGATCAAAGACGAAAACGTCTACGCACTCGAGGTGAGCGGCAACAGCATGGAGCCACTTTACCGTAAAGGCGATATCCTGATTGTTTCACCCAATGCGTCCACCCGAAAAGGCGACCGCGTCGTGATCCGCACGACCGATGGCGAAGTGATGGCAAAAGTGCTTGTGCGCCGCACCGCAAGGTCAATCGAACTCGCATCTGTGAACCCGGACCATCCGAATCTTGTTTTCCCACTTGAGCGGGTCGAGTGGATTGCGCGTATCATCTGGGCGAGCCAATAGACGCCACGCAGTAGCCTTACCGATGGTCCTCATCTCACGCATCATCATTATCGCGGCCGTTCTCAGCGTCGTTTGGCTCTTTTGGCCGTTCGGCAAGTTCGATGACGAAGTGCCAGTTGAACCGCCTCGCGCCGATTCGGGACTTGATCAGATATTCACCAAGCCTCTCTCCTCTGAGCCAAACGGAGAGGCGAGTAGCGACGGAGGTGAAGGGGCGGAGCAAGAAAACGCTGCCGAGAACGTCGCCGCCGTGACCCCGAAGGAGGACGCGCAACAAGGGCTCGAAAGCTCTCAGCTAAAGCCGAAACGCTTCTACCGTGTGGTCGTTGAAGACGGCAGATCACTCAAAGCCGGCACCACCACGATCAAGCTAGCTGAGATCGAAGTTGAAGGCCTCACGGGTGAGTGCACAGACTCTCGCGGTGAAGCCTGGCCCTGTGGACGAGCCGCCCGCTCCGCGCTCATGAGGCTCATCAGAGGCCGGGCCGTCGAGTGCCAGGTACCGGCGTCTGGTGAGACGGCCACTTTGGCGGCGCGCTGCTCGGTTGGCGGTAAGGACTTGTCTTTTTGGATGGTTACCCAAGGCTGGGCCAAGCCCAAGCAGCCCGCGCAAGCGGCCTTTAAGGAGGCGGAAGAAGCAGCCCGCGAGCGGCGGCTCGGGATTTGGCGCTAAGCAATATCAGCCACCCGCCAGTTCGCCTGAGAGTGCTCTTGCGATGAGCCCGCGCGTGTTTTCGATTCCGTATAGCTGCACGAAAGACCCAAACCGAGGCCCCTGCGACTGCCCAAGCAGAACCTGATATAGCGCTTGGAACCACGCCCGCAGAGGCTCAAATCCATGATCTTTGCCGACGGCATAAACCTCATTCTGAATTTCTTCGGCCAGGACGCCATCCGGCAGTGCGACGAGCCGTTTGTCGAGATCGACAAGCGCCTCTCGTTCCTGGTCACTTGGCGCGCGGTACTCCTTCGATGGCCGCACGAAGTCGTGGAAGTAGCGGATCGCGTAGCCGACTAGCTCGTCGAGTAGGGGCTGGGACTCGGGACTTGCTTCAGGCGCATAGCGCTGAATGAATCCCCACAACACAGACCGGTCTTCTGAATTCGAAGCCGAAGCGAGGTTGAGCAGCAGCGCAAAGCTGATGGGCAAGTCGGCTTGAGGCGGGTTGCCCTCGTGTATGTGCCAGACGGGATTCATCAGCTTCGCAGCCTGTTCCTCTTTCGGGAAGGCCGCGAGATGCCCTGCGTATTCGTCGACCGCACGCGGGATCACGTCGAAATAGAGTCGCTTCGCCTTTTTTGGGCTCTGATACATATAAAGAGCAAGACTCTCGGGCGATGCGTAGGACAGCCATTCCTCGATCGTCAGACCGTTACCGCGCGACTTGGAGATCTTCTCGCCGTTCTCGTCGAGGAACAGCTCATAATTGAAACCCTCCGGCTGCTGGCGGCCGAGAATGCGGCAAATGCGACCGGACAGACGCACCGAATCAATCAGGTCCTTGCCCGCCATCTCGTAATCAACGCCGAGCGCGGCCCACCGCATCGCCCAGTCCGCCTTCCACTGCAGTTTGCAGTGGCCGCCCGTGACGGAGACTTGCGTTAGCTTCTCCGTATCCGGGTCCTTGTAGAGAACAGACCCCGCGGCCAGATCGCGATCGATGATCGGAACTTGCAAGACCTTGCCCGTCGCTGGCGAGATCGGCAAAAACGGGCTGTAAGTGGCGCGCCGCTCAGGCCCCAAAGTCGGCAGGATCACGTCGCGGATCTCATCGTAGTGCTCCAGCACGCTCAGCAACGTGGCGTCGAATCGGCCAGACGTGTAGCACTCCGTGGCTGAGAGAAATTCATATGAGAAGCCGAACGTGTCCAGGAAGGCTCTCAGCCGCGCGTTGTTGTGCTGGCCAAAGCTCGGATACTCGTTGAAGGGATCCGGAACTTGCGTCAGCGGCTTTTCCAAGTGAGCCGCGATCATCTCCTTGTTGGGGATGTTGTCCGGTACTTTGCGCAAACCATCCATATCGTCGGAGAAGCAGATCAGCCGTGTCGGGATCTTGTCCTCCGTCAGAACCCGAAAAGCGTGGCAAACCATTGTGGTCCGCGCGACCTCGCCGAACGTCCCAATATGCGGGAGCCCCGAGGGTCCATATCCAGTCTCGAATATGATCGGTCCTGTAGGCTCAGGAATGCGCTTTAGCCGGCTGAGAACCTTGCGTGCCTCCTCGAACGGCCACGCTTTACTCACATGGGCGTAAGCCAGCAGTCCGGAGTTGATCTCAATTGGGGCCACATCGGGGCCAGCGTTTGTGGTCTCGGGCATGACAAAAATGGGCGTGCAGAAGAGGCAGGCAATGACGCCCACGTCGAAGGGCGCCCTTACAGGAAAACAAATTTCACAGATTTCCGCATGGCGCTAGTGTTTCCCAAACTTTCTTCTCAAACAGGCGCTTGCTCGCTCCGCTTCAATTTCATACCGTCCCGCCCGTTTAGACAAATACGGCAAGAAAGGGTGAAAAGCCGATGACGAAGTCCTTGGACCATCACGACGCGCTTATCTACACGATGGTCACAACCTCGGCGGTCGATCGGACCATGTCCGGCGCCGAACTCGCCCGAATTGGGGAGATCGTTTCGCATTTGCCCGTGTTCGCGGACTATAACGACGATGGCCTTGTGGCAGCCTCTCAGGCCTGCGGCGAGCTCCTTGGTAGCGAGTCGGGCCTTGATATCGTCCTAGAGCTGATCCGAAGCAGCCTACCGTTCGAACTGCGCGAGACGGCATATGCTATCGCACTAGAAGTCGCCGCCGCAGATCTCGATGTACGACCGGAAGAAACTCGTTTCTTGGAGCTTCTTTCTGAGGCGCTTGAGATCGATATGCTCACGAAGTCGGCAATCGAGCGCGGCATTCGGGCCCGAAACAAGATCATTTGAGACAGACGTCCGACTACCGAGCGAGCTTTCCCGCACCTGAGTAGAGTGCCCCGCCAATTACACACGGCACCGCGATCTGCGCCTGGCCGAGCGCGGACGCGGCTACGCACCCCGTCGCGATCGCAATGGAGCCTGCAGTCCAGCCCTTGGACATGCCCGCATCTGCAGTAAGCTGACGGCGCTCTGCGTCTTCGATTGCTCCGTATTGCTCTTTTCGAATTTTCTCAGCTTCGAACAGCGACGCGGCCTCGATGACGTCTTCTAAAGGACCGGCAATCTCCTTAGGCTGGTTAGCGAGCTCAGCGCGATACAGATCGATTAACTCGCGATCGCGCTCCGCATAAGATGCGAGCGTCCACTTTGCGGTCCCACCGGTTTTGACTTTCTCAACATTGTTGGCGTCCTTGCCCCAACCCGATGCCAGCTTTTCGAAGAAGCCCGCTTTCTCAGCTCCCTTCGACCATTTCAGCGCCTGCATGATGCGCATGACAGGTTCGTGCTGCCCGGACGCGACGTAGTAGCCCCAAAGCGCATAGACCGCTGTTGTACCCCCCGTTTCGAGCTCCATCGCCTGCAGCGTCGCCCGTCGTCCGTTGAGCAAGTCATCGATCAGCGGCTTACGCAAAGGCATACGATGCGCGTTCTTTTCCATCAGGTCTTGCCAGTCGGGTCGCCCTGAATAGGCAATCGCGCGGATAATGACCTCCTGCTCCTTTGGGGGCATGGGGAACATCTTCGGGATCAGCCCGGGTCCGTCATTGGGGTTCGTGCCAAGTACGCCAGCGATGAAGCCGATGCAGAACCAGCGCTGTTCCTCATCCGTGAAGAGGCGATGGTCTCGCATAGCGTGGACGGCGGCGGGAACCCTCCAATATTGCGGCCGGTCGCGATAGTTGGAGACCCAGTCGAGCAGGCGCTCGGCCGATACAAATTCGGGCGCAGCTGTCGCTGCGTGGGGAGATCCAACGGGGTACTGAGTTGGTCGGTTGAGCTGGTCGTGAAGGGGCTGAGGCGCCTCCTGATAAGGGGGCTCGGCGGCGACCACTCCAGTGCTTGCCTGCGGCGTGGGCGCAGACGCAGCTGGTTGCGGTTGACGCGCTGGGTCGGTCTCATTCTGGGTCGGGCCGAGACGCTGCGGAGGCGAGAAACGATTGTTCTGGGGACGCACTCGAGGCCGACCGGGCGCGGTTTTCGAGAAGACGCTGCTATTTTGCGCGCGTACGGTGCCGTCAGCCGCCAGCGCAGCATTGGACTGCGCAGCGGCCGCTAGGCCTATGAGACCAACCGCGACGATATAGGCAGTACGCATGCCATCAGCTTCCTCCCCCCAACCCCAGAGTGCTGACGAACCAGGACATACGGTTAACGCTTTTCGCGCGTTACTCGTTCCAGAAACCAAGCATTTTCAGATAGTTCTTGGCTATTTAAAGGCCGTTGCGTTAACCATAAGAGAAGGTTGCCAATCGCTTTGGCCCAAAGAGTCCGGCCGCCCCTCATCTTTTGACGCGGCACCATGCCGCCACCTCGCGCCGTTTTGATCGATCGTGCCATTGGAACGCCACGCCAGGCAGGCCAAACTGCGCGCCATGGAAACCCCATTTGCATTCAATGACTCTTTGGTTCGTTTCAGCATCTTCGCCAGCCTGCTGGTCCTATTCGCGTTGCTTGAGCTCGCGTGGCCGCGTCGTCAGCTGATCGTCTCAAAGGGGCGACGCTGGTTCACAAATGTTGGAATGGGCGCGCTGACTGGTTTGCTTATGCGGTTCATCGCGACACTGGCCGTTCCACTGACCGCCGTCGCGGCTGCATTCTACGCTCAGCAAAACCAGCTCGGACTTTTGAACAATGTGGATTGGCCGCAGTGGCTAAAGATCCTCATTGTCCTTGCGGTCCTCGACCTTGCGATCTGGGCGCAGCACCTCGCGTCACACAAAATTTCGGTCTTGTGGCGCATCCATCGCGTGCACCACGCCGATCGCGACATCGATGTGACAACAGCGATCCGCTTTCACCCCATCGAGATTGTCTTATCCATGTTGTGGAAGATCGCAGTCGTCGTCCCCCTCGGAGCCTCTCCATTTGCTGTTTTTCTGTTCGAGGCGATCCTAAACGGGTGTGCGATGTTCAATCACTCAAACATCAACTTGCCACGCTCGCTTGACCGCGTCCTTCGCCTCTTCATCGTCACGCCAGACATGCATCGCGTTCATCACTCCGTGTTCAGGCCCGAACACGACTCCAACTATGGGTTCAACCTGTCAATTTGGGATCGGATCTTCCGCACCTACACAGCCCAGCCGAAGGATGGGCATCTGGGTATGCGGATCGGGCTCGATTCATTTCAGACAGCCGCGCCCACGCAGCTCGGTTGGAGCCTGTGGCTGCCTTTCAAGCGCGAAGCGTTCATGGACGATGAAGCTCAGCGAGAACCGCCCGAATATGCGGCCAGAAGCACCGAGACGCTTCGCTAGAAGAAGTTCATGGGGAAGTAACGCAAGAATAGCTCCTCATACGTGCCGCGCGCATGGACCTGCTCAAGTGCATAGTTAAGGGCTCGCACGAGCGTGCGGTTGCCCTTCTCAACGGCAATGCCGACGCCTTCGCCGAAGAACCGCGCGTCTAGGTAAGGACCACCTCGAAATTCGCAACAGCGGCCGCTCTCAGCACCGTTGAACCAAAAAGCGAGCGTGATCCCATCTGCGAATACGAGATCGATCGCTCCTTCTTTGAGCGCTCTTTGAGCCGCCTCACTTGTATCAAAGGTGGCGAGTGCCGCTTCCGGGAAGAACGTCTTCAGATAGGCTTCATGCCCACTGTTCTTGGCAACGCCGACCTTTAGGCCCTCGATCGTCTCAGGAAGGATGTCGGCAACGTCGCTATCTTGCCTTGCCGCAAAGCGCGCGGGGGTCGCATAGTAGCGCAACGTAAAGTCTGCGGATTTCAGCGCCTCTGCCGTAATTCGGATCGAGGCGATCGCCGCATCTGCTTCGCCGACTTGGATCGCCGAAATCAATCTCGCCCAATTCGTGGCGCTGATCTGACACTCGACCTCAAGCACATCGCAGATCGCCTGAGCGAGATCGATATTGAAGCCTGTCAGCGTGCCGACTTCATCGTAGTAGTGAAATGGAGGGTAGTCCGTGTCCGTGATGAAGCGGATCTTCTTGAGACCTTTGAGGTCCGGCTTCTGACGATGGGCCTCACCCTGCCAGGCATCAGGTACGATGGGCTTCACAACGGAGGCCCGCTCCTGCGCTTGGACCGGCAACGGTCCCAAGCCTGCAATCGAGATTGCCAGAAGAACGGCACTCACCGCTGCAACAAACCTTATCATTCGAAGATCACCAGTCGTCGCAAGTATTTTCCCTCTTAGCGCGGTTGGATGGCTATAGCCAGACCAGCGCATTGTCTTCGATCCCCTATCTAGGTTGCAAGATCAATGGAAGCAATCTGAAGATGAACTCAGGCAGTTTATCTGTCGCGTTGGAGCGGGTGATGAGAATCGAACTCACGACACGTAGCTTGGGAAGCTACTGCTCTACCACTGAGCTACACCCGCTTTTCCCCTTAATAACTAGCGTCACCGGGACGCATTGAGAAGGCAGCTTTGAAACAAATGCTCACGCAAGGGTGATGCAATATTGGCTTGCGGTTCACACGCGCGCATCCACTAATGCGCGAAAAAGCCAAGGAAGAATCTGTCGCACCTATGACTGACGCCTCCCTCGCAATACAATTAGAAAAATTCTCCGATCCCGACTTGACCGTTGACGGCAAGCGCCGTGCCCGCGTGTCGCTCGAACTGCTTAGTACGCTTTGGATTAATACAGGCACGCTGTGCAATATAGCGTGCCGCAATTGCTACATCGAATCGAGCCCTACCAATGATACATTCGCATATATAAGCCGCGCCGAGGCCGCCGCGTTTCTCGACGAGATTGCGAGCGATGGCTTGCCAGTAACGGAGATCGGATACACCGGCGGGGAACCCTTCTTGAATCCGGACATATTGGGCATGCTTGCCGACGCTCTTGAGCGCGGTTTCTCGGTGCTCGTCTTGACAAATGCCATGCAACCGATGTTGCGGCCACGCGTGCGTGCAGGGCTGCTCGATCTGCGGAAAGCCCATGGCGACCGCTTGACGCTACGCGTCAGTCTCGATCACTACACGGCCGCGCTCCATGACGAGGAGCGTGGCCCTGGATCCTTTGCAAAAACCTTGGAGGGAATCGATTGGTTGGCCGAACATCGCTTCTCCATCGCCTTGGCGGGCCGGACCTGCTGGGGAGAGGCTGACCG